>DASZWG010000062.1:0-7184 GCA_035546675.1 Mucilaginibacter sp.
GACGAGCTTATAAGCCGCAGCCAGCCGCCAGCGTGCTTCGGGACTGATGTACTTGAACTCCCTGAGCCTGTTCATCGCACCGAGTTCGGGTGCGCGTGCCAGCGCCAGCAGGTACAGCCGGTAAGCCTGGATAAGATCCGACCCGTAAAAACTGCGCGTATCGGGTCCCCAGGTAAGCGCCTTCAGTTTCTGGTATTTTTTCCAGTGTTCCATAAAACCTATTGGCAGGCTATAGCCCTTTGCCTGCGCCTCCAGCATAAAATGACCCGCATAATTGGTTCCCCATTCGTCCGATTCACCTTCATCAGGCCAATAGCTTAAACCGCCGTCCGAAACCTGGAAATTCTTGAGCCGGTTGATAGTAGCTTTCACATTGCGGTCGATCTCCGCCTTTTGCTCGGACGAAAGATCGAGCAACTGACCCAGGAATAATTGCGGGAAAGCGGAAGATGTGGTCTGCTCAACACAACCATAAGGGTATTCGATCAGGTAATCCAGGCGTTTGGACAGGTCCATTGGCGGGATAATGGCGACCTCGAGTGTGGCTTTATTGGTGCCGTTCATGCCTATGGCAGAATAATCTGCCGACCATGTTTCACCCGGGCTTAATTCTTTTTCGGTGATCTTCGTTATCGGCGGGTTGGGGTTACGTACATTGAGTTCCACATCGTAACTTGCGGTTTCTTTGCCGCTTCGGGCCGTTATCCTTACTTTGCCGACGCCGATAAAATTCTTTACATCCAGGTCGAATGTAACTAACTGATCGCCGGTTTTATCAAAAGTCACCGTTTTACGGTTATTGCCCGCCAGGTTGCTGAAGGCGTTGGATTGTACTTCGACACTGACATTTTTGATGTTATTCTCCAGCGCAAAAACGGTAACCGGAAGCTGTATCTTCTCTGTTGGGCCGAGTACACGGGGCAATGTAGCCAGCATCATCAGCGGTTTTTTCACGATGACATCCTTTTCTGCTGAGCCATAGCTGCCTTCATGCCCGGCGATCACCATCGCCTTTACCGAACCAATATACTGGGGCAATACGAACCGGTGTGTTTGCCTGTCGCCTGCACCGAGGTGGAACGGCCCCATGAATTTCACAACGGGCTTAAACCGGTTGATCGGGACATTTTTGTTGGTCCCGCTGGTTCCGTCACCGCCGATGCTGAGTATGCGTTCCAAGCCGCCGCCATAAGCGCCGATCACGTAATCGAACAGGTCCCAGGTCTTCACTCCGAGCGCCTCGCGTGTATAGAATGCGTCGTGCGGGTTAGGTGTTTTATAATTGGTAATGTCAAGCAATCCCTCATCGACGATAGCAATGGTATAGGTCATTTCCTTGCCTGATGCCTCTGATACGGTTATCGACGAAGGTGTTTCGGGCCTGATCTTGTCCGGCATGGTGATGACGGGCCTCAGGATGGTGTTAGGATCGTCAACCTGCAATGGAATGGCACCGTACATGCGGATCGGCAGGTCGTTTACGGTCTGCGCATAACGCTGCAACAGGGTTACGTTGACAAAAATATTGGGCGCCATCGTCTGGTCGATCTTAAAGGTGTATTGTGTTTGCCCCTTTTTCGTATCGATCCACATGGTTTTTAATACTTTGCTGCCGTTTTCAATGCTGATCAGCGCCCGGCCGTCCGAACTGGTGGGGATAGTAAGTGTGGCATTTTCCCCGACACGATAATTGGTCTTATCCGATGTGAAGGATAGCATGGCGGCTTCGGTCGGGTTGGTTTGCTGCAGGCGCTCCGACCAGTTCGGCCAGTCGACATAAATGACCTTACCGGTCGAGTGCCCGGTCTCGGGGTCCTTAACCCTGATCAAATAACGCCCCCAATCGCCCGGGTCGACATGCAGTATCCATTTACCGCGGCCGTTGTTCAGCCTGATCGTCTCGGTCTTGATCAGCTTATTGTATTTGTCCTGGGTAAAATTACTTAGCTGGTTGCCCGTATCATCCCACCACCAGCGCCATTTTATCCGGTAAAACTCAAGCTCAACATCCCGGCTGCCGGTAAACGGATGCCCTTTGGTGTCCACATCGGCAATATCTATCACATTGTCCCTGCCGGTGTACAGCATGCCCGAAAGATCGCTTCCTTTAGGCGTTTTGATGCCGACATAGCCATCGTAAACATTGTAGGGAAGCGATAGGGTTTGGATACTGAAATTGCCGCCGGGTTCAAACACTTTTACCAGGAAATTTGCCTTCAACTGGCCCGGAGCCTGCCTTTCCACATCGATATCCGTTCTCACCGTAGCCTTGCCATTCTCATCCAGGCGGCCGTCAAAAATAGTCTGCGTCTGCGTGGTAAATGCCAGGGTAGGATCGTCGAATACAAAATCTTCAAAGCCTTTGAATGTCGTCTTTTGGGGCGACAGGAACGCATCTACCTTTGCCTTCAGATTTTGGGCTATACCGCCGTAAAGCCAATGCGCTTCCAGCGTTCCCGTCACATCGCCGCCTTTGGTAAGCTCCGTTGCACCGCCAAAGCTCAGGTTCAGCTTCAGGCGATTGGGCATAATGGTCTCGATCTTGATCTTTTTCTGGAAAGTTGCCCCGCCGACTTTTACAACGGCCGTCCAGTTGCCGGTGCGGCTCGAAACATCGGTTGCGGTGTGGAAGCTGTAAAACCCATCGACTGACCGGGTTTGCGTGATGTGTTTGTAGGGCTGACCATCCGGATTATCAAGCTCAAATTCAACCGGGTGGTCGGCAGGCAAAGTTTTTAGCTTATCCTCCAGTATGAACGAGAGGAAGATCGAATCGCCGGGACGCCAAACGCCGCGCTCACCGTAAATAAAACCCTTCAGCCCGCTTTGTATATCCTCGCCGCCCACATCGAATCGTGATAAAGGCAGAGAACTGCCGTCATCCAGTTTTAGGTAACCCCTTTCCGAGCCTTGTTTGGCCACCAGCAAATAAGGTTTACGCTTCAGGTTAAAGGCAGCCATACCGTCAGCATCCGAAGTGGTTTTATAGATCAGTTGTTTCTGGAAATCGAGAAACTCCAGCGATACCCCCGGCATCGGTTTTGCGGTAAGAATGTCCGTTACCGCTATCACCATGCTGTTATCGTTCCCCCGCTTGACTATTAGCCCGATGTTGGAAGCAATGATGTTGCGCATGGCCCAGCGGTCTTTGGTGTAATAGGAATCGGTACAGGGATCGAAACGCTGATCCCAGCGATAATTATCCGGGTAGTAATTGTCGTACCGCGACCAGAAATCATCATCCTCATCGCTTACCATACCTGCATTGTTCGTATTGTCGTAACCGCCTTCGTCGTATTCGTCGGTTTCATCATTTCTTTTTGGCGCCGGCGACCCGAGGCTGCAATTGTACAATGAGTATTCTTTCCTGAAACCGATAATTACCCGGTAAATGGCCCCGGGCTCGGCTTTCAGCAACTGGTCGATGTCCAGCATAAAGCGGTTCTTTTTGGTCAGGTTAAGGCTCTTATCCTGGTCGAGGCGAATGGTTTTTTGTACGACAGGTTTCCCCACGGTGCGTAATTCGGCCGAGCCGTCGAATCCATTAAACTGGAAGTACTGCGGCACATTGCTCTCGTATATTTTGACGATACTGACATCGACGGCATTCAGATTTACCGCTTCGAAAGGCATAGCCAGTTTGCCGGAGTCAGGGAGGATAACGCCCTTGCCCGGAATGTTTACCGAAGGCAGGCGGTTCTCGAAAAAGACATTAGCCGTGTATGCCTGGGTTATCTTTTTATGCGATATGTTTTCTACTCCTTCGTTCACGAATGCAGTAAAATTCCCTTCGAGCCTGTCAGGTGCGTATACTTTCACTGTACTGCCTTCGATGGTATAGGCCAGGTCTTCCTGGTCCTTAATACCCACAAGCCCCTTTAGTTCCTGCCCGACCATCAGGGCATCTGAAAACTGGACCAGCACATACTGGTCGTTATCCTGGACGGCGGTAATGTTCAGCACCTTGAAATCGCCGATAGCGGGTATCTCAAAATCCTGATCGCCCTTTTTGTCCACATTCAGGCTGGCACCGTCCCAGAAAACGGTAAGTTTATTCACCTTATCCGCGGCGCGGGTCAGACCGGTGATCGTGAATTTATGCGTATGGGTGATAACATTATGCTGCCAGCTTATCTTGACTGGCGATGCATAATTGGTACTGAGCAGCTTTTCTATATCAGCCGGGTTTTCGGAATCGGCGGTCTGCACTTCGCCTTCCAGTTTCATTTCATCCACCGATGTACTCGTAGCCGTTTGCAAGCCGTCAAAAGATACCGTGAAGTCCGGTTTGATGGTCTGGAAGGTGAACTTGAAATCATCAAACTGGGGCGGTACGTCAACAACCTTTGCCAGCTTAAAATCAGCGGTATAGCTTTGATCGGCCACGAGTTTTGCATCGGGTCTGAATTCGATGGTCCGTTCATCTACCCAATAAGCTTTTCCTTTGATCGATGGTGAAAAATCAAACACCCCATCCGGCAACTGATCGTTCTGAACATGCGTTGTCGGCACCTGGCCGGCCAGCCTGATACGGATGGTATTTTCCTTGGATATGATCCCCGAAGTATAGGATTCGATATACTTGCTGAAAGCCGAAGCGGGCGTGGTTTTATGCTTTAAATGAAATACCAGGTATGCCCCGGCAAACACTAAAACAAGTGTACCGAAGATGATCAGCAGGCGTTTACGATAAGGTGCAGGATTATCTGTTTCTTCCATGGTTCAGGCTTTTTATTCCTGAAATTTATACAATTTCCGGTAATAAAATGTCCAAATCAGGAAGAATATTTTTGTTGATCAGCGTATCATCACGCCCGGCTTATTGATAAGCGGTAGCCGGATAAAATTGGATTCGACGATGCTTTCGGGCAGGAAGATGAACTTTTTATCGTAAATATCTTTCCCGATATAATAGCTGAGCCAGAATTCATTGCTCAGGCCAAAGGTCGCTTCATCAATAGGCTCTATCAGTACGAACGCGCTGTTGTTTACGACAGGGAACATGTGGCGCAGGGTGGATGTTTTTACCTGTTCTCCGTTGCGTTCTCCATATCCTTTTGAGGTTATGAGCACGTTTTCTATCGGCTCATTCTTCATGTTGATGAGGTATACATACCATGTTTTGTTGCGGGCATCTTCACCCTCCAAAGCAACGGCAATAGCAATATCCTTAACAATATTTTCAGGAAGGTCTTTTATCATTTCTTTTGTTGAAAGGTTGAAAGTTTTGAAAGTTGTAAGGTTGGCGAACTGGTTTAACATTTCAACCTTACAACTTTGCAACATTCCAACTATTTTTTCTTCACAAATCGTTTTCCATTCGGCTTCTTTGGGGCTTTGGCCTCAGCGTCAGCCAGGGCTTTGCAGTCTTCAAAGGTGAGCGCCTGCGGATCTTTGCCCTTTGGTATCTTAACGTTCTGTTTGCCGAATTCGATATAGGGTCCCCAGCGTCCGTTCAGTACTTTAACATCCGGCGCTTCTGTAAAGGTCTTGATCACACGTTCCGCATCGCGTTTGCGCTTTTCAATGATCAGTTCAATGGCCTGTTCCTCGGTTACATCGAGCGGATCGATATCCTTTGGCAGCGAATAGAATGCCCCGTTGTGCCTGATGTAGGGCCCGAATTTACCGATGGCCACGATCATATTTTTGTCTTCAAAATTTCCGACCTCTTTGGGCAGCTTGAATAGTTCGAGCGCTTCTTCCAGCGTAATGGTTTCAATGCTTTGTCCGTTTCTCAGGCTGGCAAATTGGGGTTTATCTTCGTCTTCGCTGTCGCCGATTTGAACGAAAGGGCCGAAACGGCCGATACGCACGGATACCTTTTTACCCGAAGCCGGATCGGCGCCCAATTCCCGTTCGCCCGTAGCTTTATCGGCTGTTTCAATGGTGTTTTCTACACCCTTGTGAAACGGCCCGTAAAAATTGCGGATCATATCGGTCCACTCTTCCAGTCCCCTGGCTATTTCGTCAAATTGTTTCTCTACGCCGGCCGTAAAGTGGTAGTCAACAATATCCTTAAAATATTGCACCAGGAAGTCGTTCACTACCGAACCGATATCGGTAGGGAAGAGCTTTGCCTTTTCGGCGCCGGTATTTTCCGACTTTTCCTCTTTGCTGATGCTACCGCCTTTTAACGTAAGCACTTTGTAATTACGCTGTCTGCCCTCGCGGTCTTCCTTCACCACGTAACCGCGATTTTGAATAGTGGAAATAGTAGGAGCGTAGGTTGACGGGCGGCCTATGCCAAGTTCTTCCAGCTTTTTGACTAAGCTGGCCTCGGTATAACGTGCAGGCGGACGTGAATAGCGTTCGGTAGCGCTCATTTCCTGCAGATCCAGTGACTGCCCTTTGGTCAGTGGCGGCAGCATGGCATTATCCTCTCCGTTTTGTGGTTCGTCGTCATCATCCAACGATTCGAGGTAAACCTTCAGGAAGCCATCAAATTTCATTACTTCGCCGTTTGCAACAAGTTCTTCCTTCCGGGTTGATATGCTGATATTTGCGGTCGTTTTCTCAAATAATGCTTCACTCATCTGCGAAGCGATGGCTCGTTTCCAGATCAGGTCGTACAGGCGCCTTTCTGAAGGGTCTCCATCAATGCTATGCGCATCGAAGTATGTCGGCCTGATGGCTTCGTGCGCTTCCTGGGCACTGGCGCTTTTGGGTTTGTATTTTCTTAACTGGTGATATTTCTCACCATAAGCCGAACGTATCTCTTTGGCGGCGGTATTCAGGGCGAGATCGGATAAATTAACCGAATCGGTACGCATATAGGTGATCTTACCCGATTCATATAGCTTTTGTGCTACGGTCATCGTTCGCGAAACCGAGAAACCCAGCTTGCGGCTTGCTTCCTGCTGGAGGGTAGAGGTGGTAAACGGAGCGGCAGGCGACCGTTTTGCCGGTTTGGTCTCGAGCGATGCAACTTTAAAATTAGCTCCGATACAATCCCGGAGGAATTTTTCCGCCTCAGCCTGTTGAGCAAAGCGTTGGGGCAATTCGGCCTTAAATGCTTCCTTGCCTTTGCCGAATATAGCGGTTACCTTAAATGCTGCTTCGGGGTTGAACTTGATGATCTCGCGTTCGCGCTCTACGATAAGCCGTACGGCTACGGACTGTACGCGTCCTGCGGAAAGCGAAGGTTTTACTTTTTTCCACAAAACAGGGGAGAGCTCGAATCC
>DASZWG010000063.1:0-22635 GCA_035546675.1 Mucilaginibacter sp.
TGATGATAAAAATGTAAAAGTTAAGATAGCCAACGCCAACGCCCCCGTAAAAGGAATTGATCATCATGCCGAACATCTGGGCCAGGCCCGATACAGGCTGCATGCTGTCGTGCATGGCGTTAACTGAACCATTGGAGGTGACCGTCGTGCTTACACCCCAATAGGCTGATGCTGTCGGCCCGAAACGCACCTCCTTGCCTTCCATTGCGCCCGTTGCCTGACTGATACCCAGGTGTGCGATGGCGGGATTACCGCGTACCTCTGCCCCTATGGAGGCAATCTCCATAATAACAAAGCCCACGGTCATAACGCCGAATATAACCCAGGCAAGCTTCTTTTTGTTTAAGTAGTAACCCAGTGCAAACACCAGTGCAATGGGTATCAGCAGGATGCTGATGTTTTCAACCATATTGGTAAGGTAATTGGGGTTCTCGAGCGGGTGCGCCGAATTAGCGCCGAACCAGCCACCCCCATTGGTGCCCACCTGTTTGATGGCGATCATAGCCGCAGCCGGTCCTCGCGAAACATGGATGGTATCCCCCTGCAAACTGATCAGCGTGGCCTTGCCTTTGTAACTGGTGGGCGTACCGTTAAAAGCGAGTATAATGGCCACCACTATGCTGATAGGCAGCAGCACGCGGGTAATGGATCTAATAAAAAAGTCCCAGAAGTTGCCCAGCTTGTCGGTCACTTTATCCTTCATGGCTTTGAAAACGACCAGCATGGCGGCTATGCCCGTAGCCGCGCTCACAAAGTGCAGGAACATGAACACAAAAGTTTGTGTAAAATAGGTCGCCCCGGTTTCGCCGGAATAATCCTGAAGGTTGGTATTGGTCAGAAAGCTCAGTGCTGTGTTGAACGCCAGGTCGGGCGCCTGATTAGGGTTCTTATCCGGGTTCAGCGGTAAATGCGACTGGAACAAAAGACAAAAAAATGCATAGAACAGCCACAGGCTGTTAATGGTTAAAAGCGCCTTCAGGTGCTGCTTCCAGTTCATTTCCCTTTTGGGGTCGATGCCGCTGAATTTAAAGATGAACCGCTCCAGCGGAGCCATAAAATCGAGCCAGGTACGCCCGCCGTTAAACACTTTGGCAATATAGCGTCCAAGCGGAATGGCCAGGGCCACGGTTGCCGCATACATAAAAATAACGCCTGTATATTCGGTATTCATAAATTCAGATTGGGATAATTAAAATTTTTCGGGTTTTAAAAGCACGTAGACCATGTAAAAGAATACGGCGATGGAAACGATAAATAATGCGATCATGTGTTTCAGATTTTTTCGAAGTAATTAACGGTCTTGTAAAAAAGCCGGAAGACAGCGACGAAGACCAGCAGGTACCCCAGTGTGTAAATTATATTCATATACTTTGATTTTCAATGATTTAAGAATTTGATCTTTAAGTATGTCACATATAAGATGACAACGACCAGTAGCCACAAAAAGATGATGGTAAGTACCTCTTTGAAATTGTATTTGACATAGTGCCTCTTCATCCTTTGCCCCGGCTGGTTGTTTGTGCCAGGTTTGCCAAAATGATGCCTTCTGGGAGAAATCTTTAGAAAGACCGCGATCAGATAATAAAAAATGCGGTTTTTATTTTTTAGGGGTATAGAAAAGCCCTATCATCTTGATAGAGCTTTATCATATTGATAGTGTGAAGATG
This sequence comes from Mucilaginibacter sp., assembly GCA_035546675.1. Taxonomy (GTDB): domain Bacteria; phylum Bacteroidota; class Bacteroidia; order Sphingobacteriales; family Sphingobacteriaceae; genus Mucilaginibacter. Next base: position 1,668 of record DASZWG010000063.1, read on the forward strand.
GAGCATTTATTCCAATCCAAATTCTTTGATCTTGCGATATAAGGTAGCGATGCCAATATTCAATAGCTGAGCGGCTTCGGCACGATTGCCATGTGTATGATTCAGGACCCGTTGAATGTGTAGTTTTTCGACCGCGGAAAGATCAAATGCAGAAAGTGTGTTGGGAGAGTTTGAGGTTTGTACATGCTGTATCTCATATGGCAGCAAGGTTTCGTCTAATTCGTTACCATCACACAAGATCACAGCCCGTTCGATCACATTTTTCAGCTCCCTGATATTGCCTGGCCAATCGTACTGCTCAAGCCTTGCGATAAAACCGGGACTGATGCTGATCACCGGCTTCTTTACCTTCGATGCGAAGTATTGTATAAAGTGGTCAGCCAGTAATGAAATGTCTTTTCTTCGTTCGCGTAAAGCCGGTAAAGTGATTCGGAAAACCGACAAACGGTAATAGAGATCAGACCGAAAATGGCTGGCGGTTATCTCAGCCTGCAGGTCGCGGTTCGTGGCTGCCAGAATGCGCACGTTAACCTTTGTCGGTTTGGTATCGCCTACTTTTAAAAATTCCTGTGATTCGAGTACCCGCAACAGTTTGGCCTGTAATTCCGGGTCGAGCTCTCCCATCTCATCAAGGAATATCGTTCCGCCGTTGGCTTCATCAAACAACCCCTTTTTATCTTTCATTGCCCCGGTAAATGCCCCGGCTTTATGTCCGAACAACTCGCTTTCCAGTAAATCTTTGGTAAACGCACTGCAATTAACGGCAACGAATGGTTTGTTTTTCCGGCTGCTGGCCTGGTGTATAGCCTCTGCAAATACTTCTTTTCCTGTTCCGGTTTCGCCGAGCAGCAATACGGTGGTATCGGTTTGCGCCACTTTTTGCGCCAGTTTAACGGCATCGGTTATCGCCGCCGACCGGCCGATTATCCGGTCGAAGCCGAACTTTTCACTCAGTTTGCTCTCCAGCTCCTGTACACGCTGCTGCAGCAGCGCCTTGTCCATTGCTTTGCTCACCAGCGGGATGACCTTTTCATTATCGTCACCTTTGGTGATGTAATCAAATGCGCCAAGCTTCATCGCCTTTACACCGTCGCTGATGGTTCCGAACGCCGTCAGCACGATGATCTCGGCAGCCGGCCAGGTTTCTTTTATCTTCTTAGTGAGGTCGATGCCATTGATGTCGGGTAACTTCACATCGCTCAGTACCAGGTTTATAACTTCATGCTCCAAGCGCTTTAATCCCTCACGCCCGGTTGATGCAGTAACAACATCATATCCCTCAAGCTGAAGGATGCGGGCCAGCAAGTGCCGAAGACGTTCCTCATCATCAATGATCAATAGTCTGCCTTTTTGCATATCAGATGCAAAAATGATGAAAATCTCTTTGAATTAACTTGCGCTTGATATAGTTATAATAAAATGAGCGGTGGGTACAATTTGAAATATACTAAAAGCGATTTTGATGATCCGACTTGAATTGAAAAACTTGTGAAATTATGTCCGGTAATAAACTCCCAAATTTGAATCGGGGATCGAACCTAAAAAGGGAATGATGCTACTCATTTGAGTAGAATTAAATTAAAACTGCTGATTACTGGTAACACAGATTTTAAACCTTCCCAAAAGTTCGAGATTTGTCCTGCTCCTTCTACTGTGAAAGTAAAAAGCCTTCAGCGAAATGTTGAAGGCTTTTTGGTTTTCTTAGATTCTCAAAAGTCGCTTTTATTTATAAACGCTTGACTGATAGCCATCTATTGCCCTTTTCGGAGCGCGATCAATATATACCTGACGGTCTGCGGGCGCCCAGGTCGCCAAACCATCCACATATCGGTTAAACATGCAAAATGCGGCAGCTATCAAAACGGCATCATGTATTTCCAAATCGGTCGCGCCGGTATTTCGAGCTTCTTCAATTTGTTCAGATGTTACATTTTTACCGCCTGTCTGAACGCTTGCAGCTATGCTCAGGAGCGCCTTCATTTTATTGTCCAGTTCCGCAGTTTTAAAATTTGCTTTGATGCGGTCTATCTGGTCAATGCTGCATCCCAGGTAATGCCCGGCCATAGCGCCGTGTACGTTCTGGCAGAAGAAACAGTCGTTCAGATACGATACGTAGGTTGCAATCAATTCGCGTTCACCCCGGCTCAGCGTGTTATGATCATCCCGGAGCAATGTCTCGGCCAGGAAGTTCAGCGGCGCCTCGGTTTCAGGGCGGTATGCCATCAGGCCCCTGATACCCGGTAAATCATTATTCAATTCAATATGTGCCATAAATTTTAACTTTTAACAGCTTGTGTGCCGGCTTGTATATCCCTTATCACCAGCATGGCAATCAAACCGATGACAAAAACCAGCGAGAAAATAAAAAGTGCGTTACTGTAACCGCCGAGGGTGCTCTCCAATACGCCAACGCCTAAAACGGCCGCGCCTGTAAATAGCCGGCCTATGTTAAAGCAAAACCCTGTGGCTGACGCCCGGATCGATGTCGGAAACAATAAGGGAATATAAAGTGAAAGCACGCCCTGGCTGATCCCAAAGAACAACGCCAAAACCGCGATTTCGATGTAAACCGCCCCCGAAAAAATAGTATTTGTTTTAAAAAGAATGAACGATACCACTGAACAAACCACAAATGACAGGATCAGTGACCGCCGCAGACCGAGCAGGTTTACCACCCAGCCGGAAATGAAGCCGCCTGTCAAACCGCCCATTCCCATAAACATCATACTCATTCCGCGCTCTTTATTGGCATCGGTTGTCAGCAGGCTCTGTATCCAGGTGGGAAGCCATAGAAAGATCGCCCAAAGACCAATAAGCATTGTGCCGAATACAATTGAGCCAATAAGCAAGGTTTTAAGATTTGAGCTATGAAACAGGCCAATATCGCGACTTTTATCATGGACATGTTCCTCATGATCTTTCAGCCATAGCCCCGATTCGTTGATCATCCAAAAACCAGCTATTGCTACCACTATCGGGATGATACCCACCATAAAGCCCTGCCGCCATGAGGTAACCACATAATTGATGGCCCCCGCCGAAAAGATACCAACCGGGATCGAGATTGACAGGATACCAGTATACACTGCCCGTGTTTTTTCGGGCCACACCTCGGATATCAGCGTAAATGAAATAACCAGCAAACCGCCTGTACCAACCCCGCTCAGGAAACGGTAGGCCATCACTTCCCACCATTGATTGGCTATGCTGATCAGCAGGGTAAACAGTCCAAAGCAGGCTATTGACAGCAGAAGTGAAGCTTTCCGCCCTGCTCTGTCCCCGATAACACCCCAAAGGAACCCGCCTGCCGCCCAGCCAAAAATGAAAATGGAATTGATATATGCGCTCATGGTATTAAGGTGATCCACAGTTTGATCGCCCTGTAGCTCTTTAACTACTACCGGCAAATAGACAGACATGAGTGTTGACACCACTCCGGCAAACATGTTTCCTGCGAAACAAACTATAAACAGCATTACCAGTTTGCCCGAACTGGTTTTTGTACTGATGCTTGCTGTGCTTAATACAGTTCCCATATGTTATTTTTTTAAATGGTCATATCCCTGTGGCAGACGCATGTAACCATGATGCACGATCCTGTCGGCCAGTGTGTCGAAGTAGGTATCGTTATCGGGCATTGCGGTAGCCATACCATCCACATAACGGTTGTACAGGCTGAACAAGCCAGCGATCAGCACAGTATCGTGTAACTCAGTATCGGTGGCTCCTGCTGCCCTGGCTCTTGATATCATTTCGGACGTTACCAGTTTGCCATTTTTACCTGCGGCAGCAGCTATGGTTAACAACGCTTTCATTTTTTCACTCAACGGTGCCGACTCGATATCGGTTTTGATTTGCTTTGTGGTCGTTTTTTCACCGAGTAGCAGGTCGGCTGCAGCCGTATGCGCCGTGGTACAAAAGCGGCACTGGTTACCGTGCGATACGATAGTAGCGATAAGCTCCCGCTCGCCTTCCGTCAGTGTTGACGGGCCCCGCATCAGTATTTGTGTCAATTCACGGATGGGCTGACCAGTGTCCTTGCGGTATTCCAGCAGGCCGGTAATTCCCGGCAGGTGCGATTCCAATTCGATATGTGGCATAACTTTTAAGTTTAGTTGAACAATTTTTCTTCGGCAAGCTTAGTACCTTCAACACGCGCTTTGATCTTGGCGAATGCGGTATCGCGTTTGGTCGATACATCATCACAAAAAGGCGAAAAACCGCAATCATCCGTAGTGCCCAATTGCGTTAACGGAATATATTCAGCTGCTTCGAGTACCCTGTCCCTTACGGTTTCCCTGGTCTCGACCTTCGGATCAAGCACATCGATAACCCCAATGAAAGCTTTTTGCCCCGGTTTAAGGTATTGTTTGATAATTTTCAAAACTTTAACCCTATCCGGTTCGCTGGCTAATTGCATGTAAAAGCTGCCCACATGCATTTCAAAGAGATGCGGAAGAAAATCGGCGTAATCAATATCGGCGCTATGGGTTGAGTCGTGATCACCGCCCGGGCAGACATGTACTCCCAGCTTTTGCTGTTCTTCCTTGCTGAAACGATCAAATACCTGGTTGTTAAGATTGATAAAATGCTTCAATACGCCACCGGAAGGGTCAAGCTTAAGCGATAACCTTCCTTCAGTGAAATCCATCTGAACCTTGTAAGCGCCATGCTCCAGGCATTGGCGGATATCCTTTTCACATTCATTCAGCAGATCATTAATGAATTCAGCTTGGCTATAACCCGGTATACCATCAGGCGGGTAGATCAGGCTCAGTGCCGATGCAGATATGACAGCCTGTTTAACCGGCAAATTGGTTTTCTTTTTTGCGGCATCGAGATATTTAACCGCATAATTGCCATAATGGAATGGCCCGCTGGTTAATAGTGGCAGTTGACGGGTATGCCCATCTTCAAAACTGATCGTCATGCCGTTGGGCGCCAGGTTGGTCAGGCCCTCAAGGGGGTAGGTTGCAAAACTTGACTTGGTTTGCTCTCCGTCGGTTATCACGGGCGATCCGGTCTCTTCAAACTGGCTCAAGGTATCCTTTACGGCTTTCTCATAAAGCACGTCAAGCGATTCGCTATTGGTTTTTCCGGTGATGGCATCGATCAGCGCATTCGGTCTTGGGATGCTGCCGATGGGTTCGGTAGGGATTCTCATGGTGTTTATTTTTTTAGTTTTTAATTCCTAATGCGTTATACTTTTGTTCGAGGAAACGATATCCAGCTGCTCTGTATTCAGGCGTCGACACGGTAAAATGGTCACCTGGATAGTACGCAAAAACAAATCCGGCGTCCAGTTTTTTCATTTCGCCATCGAGCAGGCGAACCGCGTAGTTCAGCAGGAAATTGTCCTGATTGCCCACCGAGACGCGTATTTTTCCCTGCAGGTCGGGCTTTAGTTGCTGCCAGTTGCTTCTCAGGTAAAGCGATATGTCGTAATTTTTCCAATGCTGTACGGTTATCGGGTCAATATCGCCTGTGGTATCGTTGCACAAACTGCGAGGGGTGCCATCCGGATTTTTTTGACTAAATACAAAGTTGAAGGAATGCATCTGTTCACCGCGATATATGACATGTTCCATGGCGCACATATTCTTCATCGTGATCCATGGATAGCGGCCGGCAACGGTAGCCGCCAGGTGCATCGTGCTGTCTTTTGCATAGTACAAATTCTTTTCACTATACAAATCAATCTGCTGGAAACTTCTGAAATCTACCGGGTCAGGCGAACTCGACCAGCATGCATTAAATACTTTCGGATAATGTGTCTGAAGCCACAAAACCGTCCAGCCGCCGCTGCTATGACCGGTTAACAACCGGGCTGCGTTGGTGCGGTAGTTTTTTTCGACCATCGGGATAAGCTCCTGTGTCAACGCATCGCCCCAGGGACCATTATTGTCGCTGTTGGCATAGACACAATGCCCGCCCGGGCAATTGCCGTCAAGAAAAATACGGATACAGGCGGTGGTATCGATTGGGTCGCTTGGAATATTCCGGCCTGAGAACGAATGATAATCGCCGCCGTAGCCCGACACCCAGTACAGTACCGGGAATTTCCGGTTAGGCTGACTGAAATATTCCTTTGGCAGCAATACGGCGGCATCGATTGTTGTGGGGCGCTTGTAGAAGGCGGTTAGCAGCGCCGATGGGACTTTAAGCTCTTTGTCAAATTGCGTTTCAGTAAATACCGGGTTTTTTACTACCTCAGTACAACTAATATTAAATTGCCGGCTCCTGTCTTTGGTAATATTTACGGTGACAGTTTTATTGTACATATTGCCGGGACTTTCAGCTATGGAGCGGCCGCCCAGATCGCGATCCCATACGACTTGGGCATAATAAATGCCCCTTTCAATGTTGGATAAGGCTACGGGGTAAAATATGGCCTTATCGTCGAACACAACTTCCTGGCCAGGCCGCACATCCTTTACACTCGCCGAAAAACAGGGGAAGCTATGCACGCCCACCATTTCATCTTTTGGAGTTTTGGATTCTTTCGACAGGTATAAGAATACTTTCCCTGAGAAGCTGCCCCTATAAGCCGCTGAAGTAAACCTCGCATGGAATGTTTGCCCCATCGTTTGCAGGCAACCTGCTGTCGCCATACAGAACAGAAAAATTTTTATGATCGGTTTCATATCTGTTTACTTAATGTTCAGTTACAGGTAATGGGAACTCGGACCAAACCTGATCGCCAGGCCTGTCTGTGGGCAGCGTATTCAGCAAATTGTACCTGCGCAGATCGATCCAGCGGTGGCCTTCAAAGGCAAGCGAATACCTTCTTTGATAAAGCATTTCCGTGATCAATGCATCATGGTTGACAGCGCCGCTATAGTTTGCCAGCCCGTGGCCGTTCCTGATGATATTGATCGCCTTCACACCTTCGGCCAGGTTGCCAAGCTGTATGTTCGCCTCGGCGTAGATGAGGATCAGTTCCTCGTTTCGAATAATGCCGATAGGTGCGGTACTGGAGGTATAGAGCCACACATCATAGCCGCTGCTAAGACCACTCAGTGATGCAGGCGTAGTACGCTGGGATACCTTATTGATCCTGTCATCCCCCGGTGCAATATCGTCAATGTATGAAGGGTGCGCTACCCGCACTTCACCGGTCTGATTTTGCGGAATAAACATAGGATTTAGCTGATCGCCAGAGCCGGTACCGAACTCATGATACACACCGGTATTGAAGTTGCCATTCAGATCAAAGAAGGAGGCATTCAGATCATCGAGCGCTGTTTGCCAGTTACTTTGATAGACATCTACACGCGCTGCCAGGGCGCGGTTGAACTTTGTTAATCCCGCGGCATCGTTAAAGCCGGTAAATCCGGCTAATTGAAAGGACACCTGTGCGGTCGCCAGGTCGGTCTTTGCCGAATCAAGCAGCGCCTTTACGGCGGAAAGGCCGTCGGCGTAGCTTACAAAGGGCCCGAGATTATTGGGGTTATTGACATTTATTCTTATTCCATTGTCATAAGTGAGATTAAGGTTCATCAGCAGTTGATAAGCCTTTATTGTACGCGCAAAGCCGATGTATCCGGCTTTCTGCGCGTTGGTAATTACCGACGAATTGGTGGCAGCCTGTATTAATATATTGCAGTTCTTCACTACGGCATACCTGGCTGCCCACGGCAGGGTAATATAAAAATTACTGCCGTTCAGCACCGATCCGTTGGCACCCAGCAGGTCGATAACGTATCGGGGTTCTGAGTTTGAGAAGCGGTATGATTCTCTGCCGATGATACTTACATCGTCCAGGTAAAAATTAAGCGCATTCCGCATGCCAGACTCCGTGCCGCTTACAAGATTGTTCAACTGTGCTTCTGATGCATTGTTCGTCAGGGCTTCGATGGTCTGGCCGTTCAGATCTCCGTAATCCTTTTTACACCCCGCAAATGGCAGGAGCGAAGCGGAGAAGAAGATTAGGTATGTTTTAATATTTCGTTTCATGGTTATCGTGTTAAGCGTTAGAAATTAAGTGAAACATGAAGGGCCGCTTGCTTGCTCGAAGGATAAGGATCTATATCGACACCCGATGAAAATCCTGTACCAAAGTTTGAAACTTCCGGATCATAACCCTTGTATTTGGTAATCGTGAAGTAATTATGAAGCGATACACCCACGTTAGCTGATTTGATAAAGGAGACGGGCATCTTGTTTATGGTATAATACAAACCGATCTCCCTGAAACGTAAATAAGAAGAGTTCTCAACCGTTTGCTGAGCACTCGATCCGACCTGCATCAATTCAGTTACCCCTAAAGGGAGGCCCGATTTGGTTCGCTTGTCGTAATCGGCGCTTGTCCCTCCAAATACATTTTCCAGGTAAGTTATATCAACGTTTTGGCCGCCGTATTTCCAGTGTACCAGGAAGCGAAGGCTCCACTTTCTGAATAATGTTATCTCATTGTAGGTCGTCATCTGGAACCTGGGCTCTGCATTACCCAATACGCCAATTCCGCGCCCGTTAAGTCCCACGATCTGAGTAGCCGATTTACCTTGTTCTATCTGGTAGGTTCCCAGCAGCACACCGCCCAACGAACCTAATTGTACCGGCGGAACGATCAGTTTGGTGACATCTGAACGGTTAAGCCAAAAATTTACCGAAGTGTTCCAGACAACATTTTTTTGCTCGATTGGTCGTGCATTCATACCCAGTTCCACACCATGGTTGGTAAGGTTGCCCGCATTGATCCATTGCTGTGCAAAACCCGATGAAGGCGGCGGTGTGGTCAGCAGGAGGAAGTCGTAAATATCTTTGGCATAGTAGGTCAGCTCGAAACCCAGCCTGCCTTTCAGCATGCTGAAATCAATGCCTGTTTCAAATTCGGTTTGCCGTTCAGGCTTAATATCCTGTTCGCCTTCAACTGTGTTTACCAGCAAACCGGGGTTTCCGGCAATGTTGGCTATACCGAATGCGGTAAATTTGCTGCCGTAAGCAGGTACATTATTTGCCTGCCCGTAAGCTGCCCTGAGTTTGACACTCTCAAACAAACCAGGCTTGATCAGCCCCATATCGGTGAGGTTCCATGAAATACCCGCTTTGGGGTACAGGTAGTATTTGGAAACATCGCCGTTATTACTCGACCGGTCGAACCGTAAACCGCCCGTCAGGGTAACGGCATTTACGATTGTGGCCTCTTCCTGTAAAAAAATCCCGCCATTGAGATACTTGGTCCGCGTTTGCGTAGCGCTAAGTGAACCGGCCTGGTCAACATTCGACTGCCCGGAGATGACCTGGCTGGCCACATCGAGCAGGTTGTTGTAATTCCCCGTCTCCTGCGTGATGCCGGCCGATGTAGTTAATAACAAGTTGCCCGATGGAGACCAAGTATTCACCAGCGAAAGAATGTAGTTGGTATTCAGATCTTTGGTAAACCCCTGTATGGATTGGCCCTTATTGACCGCTTCGAACTGCAATATACCCGGCATAAGCACATTGGTTTCAAGATTGTAAAAATCGAAACCACCCCGGCCGATGAACTTCGTATTGCTTTTATTGCTTTTTTGCAGGGTGATATCCAGGTTGGCGCCCATGATAAAGCGGTTTACCGCTTCATTGTTCTCCATCAGCGCGATTGTTTGGAGAGGATTGGAAGCCGCGAATGGGTTGTTCGGGTAATTCCCGAATGCGTCGGGATGGAGCTGCGCAAAATCGGGGGTAGACGAAAGTGCAATACCGATGCTTGTTCCCGAATTGTCATTGCCGAATATACCCCTGTCGGCTGATGAGTTGATATAGTTGGTACTTAGTCCCAATTTGATATCATCACTAAGCTTATGATCGAGGTTAAGCCTGACATTGGTATTATTATATCCGGTACGGTCGACAATACCGCCGTCATCTTCCCGTCCTACTGAAAAATAGAACCCGGTTTTGTCGGTCCCGCCGCTCATGCTGACATGCGTATTAGTAGCCAGTGGTTTATGGTCGTAAACCTCTTTTTCATAATCGTATATCTGGCCGTGCGACTGAGCGGCAAGAAATTCGTTTACCAGCGTGGCTGAATCTCCGGGAAGCGTTGCTGCTGTTTGTGCTGTGAACTGGCGTACGCCAAGCAGTTTGATCGGGCTTGAGAAACCTATATCCTGCGATACAGTTATGCTTGTTTTACCTTGCCTGCCTTTTTTAGTGGTGATGATCACTACCCCGCCTGCCGCCTTTGATCCGTAAATGGCTGCTGCCGATGCACCTTTCAGTATTTCTATATTTTCAATATCCTCTGGGCGTATATCGGCGATCCGGTTGGATGGATTGTCCTGGGTAGATGCAGGGCCGCCGCTTGCCGCAAGCGTAACTGCGTTCAAACCTCCCGATGTCGCCGAATTATCTAAGTAAACGCCGTCAACAATATATAAAGGCTGCGTGTTACCGAATACCGAAGTAACGCCACGCAGTTTTACCGAGATGCCACCGCCCGGAGCGCCCGAATTGGCGCTGATATTGGCGCCGGGTATTTTCCCTTCGAGGGCTGCATCAAAAGTTTGCGCAGGGGCCACGCCGTTCAGTTCCTGTGCGCTGATCTCGCCGACAGAATTTGCCAGGTTTTTTCTTTTCACAGAGGTGGCAAGGCCCGTAACCACAACTTCGTCGAGTTTTGAAACATCTTCCGTTAGCCTGATGTTAAGGTTTAAACTATTGGATACATTAATCGTTTGGGTTTTGTACCCGACAGCGCTCACAATGAGCAGAGTATTGTTTGCCGCCCTGATAGAAAATTTCCCGTTAGGATCGGTCGTGGTGGCCTGCGTGCTGTTTTTGACCGATATGGTCGCTCCGGGCACAGGCACATTATTATCTGCTGTGGTTACCGTTCCGTTGATGGTCCTGCTTTGCGCCAGCAGCGAAACAGGAAGTATGGTTATTAATAACCAGATAATTATATAGCGTAGTTGATTTGTCATGATGTTGTTTAAGTGTTATTAGTGGTAAAGGATTTGTTTCAGTGCTGATGCTCGCCGGCAACAGGCTGCTTGTTTAAAAAGATATGATTACCGTACCCGTTCTCCGCAATTTGCCGTGCCCGGAGCGGATAAGATGCCAGGTCGGCCGGTGTGTTGGCCGCCAGTCCGTCCACATAGCGGTTGAACATGCAGAAAGCCGCGGCTATCAGTACCGTATCGTGTATATCCCTGTCAGTCGCGCCGTGCTCCCTGGCTGTCTCCACCTGTTCGGCAGTCACAAATTTTCCGCCTTTCTGTACGCTGCCGGCAATTGACAGCAACGCCTTGACTTTTTCGGATACCGGGGCATGTGCATAGTCTTTTATCACCTGTTCAACTAATTCATTATGGTCATTGAGGTAACAGCTTACTATAGCGCCATGCGAATGCTGACAGTAAAAACAATCGTTAAGGTGAGAAACATAAGTGGCGATAAGTTCTCTTTCGGCCATACTCAAACCCTCATTGGTTCGCAGAAGCTGGTTAGCCAGTTCACCCATAGGGGTGGCAGTTTCCGGGCTGAAGGCCATTAAAGCCCTGATGCCAGGTAAACTTTCATTTACTTTTATATGTGACATTGTTAAAAGCTCTTAAGTGATCAGATTGGATAACTGACCATCGCAGGTCAATCATCGCGATTATAATGTGCCAGCCCGGTTATGACGTCTTTTGATCATGATAGCCAAAATCATCACAGGTGGTGCGGGCTAAAAAGAATAGTTCCTGGTAAAGAGGCGCAGAAATAACCGCAGAATACAATGCATTAATCAGCTTCAGCAAATGCCTGAAAGCAAAAGCAACCTGCGTAAATGCCGGCGTTTAATAATGAACCAGGATGGATGGAATTATGCTTCGGGGGGTTGCCCGCCAACTTCAAGCAGCGGGTCATTGGCAACGGGAACAATAAAATTGTTGTAGCTTTTCTTTATATCTGACAGTGGGGACTGCACATAATAAAAAACAAGAGGTTCCGTTTTCCTCGCGCTTGTTTTGGACCACGAGTCAACAGGCTTTTTACTATTATCACCCGGAATATCATTCATCCGCTTGCCATACATATCATCTGCTTTCACCAGTTTATTTCGTTCTGTGTTTGGGATCACATGCAGGTATAATGTATCACGGGTAAATTTAATTTCAGCGTAGTCGTATTTGGTATTTCTGAATTCTATCTGGCCGCTCAGTTCATGATAACTATCCCAGTCCTCCTGCGCTGCCTGCGAAGGCAGATTTACCGGCACTTTTACTTCTATAAAGTCAGAAGTTCGGTAATCACTGTGATTGATCTTATTGAAAATCCTGTTGTCGGACCGATAGATAAGGTACTGAAAAAACAATTCGTAGCCACCTGCATTAAACAGTATGGCAGAAATCATCATGACTGCGAATAGTTTTTTCAATAGTTCAGGTTAGTTGGTCAGGAATAAAGGTATCGTAAATATTCGGAAATGCAAATAGCTATTAAAAATAAGGCATAAATTATTTATTCGTATTCTTGCAATGTATTAACTGAAGGATTAAAATTAAATACGATGGATTGTTCTTTATCGGAGGCAATTCGCCAGTTCCATTGACAAAAAAATTTATTGTAGACAACTTTAATTATTTTTCAATGCTGGATTATTTCAGATAGGCGTTTCCATATCGATTAGAAGCTTTAAATCTTGCAAAAAGTTCGACATTTGGCCGCTTCCCGCTACCTTTTAAAAGTCGAAAGCCTCAAGTCGAAAGATTTGGGGCTTTTTGCCTTTATTGGGCACTCATCATGCTGAAAATACTTTATGCATGCCATCAATTGCAACACTAAGCTCATAAAAGCGTCACTTTGCAAAAAAAATATTCTCCAGAGAGAAAGAACAAATAGTTTTATCGCTTAATGTATTTGATTATGGCTGACTGCGATATATTCGAAATTTGGGAGGATTATAAATCTGCGCTGTTACAGTTCATTGAAAAGAGGATTCAGGACACTGATGATGCGAAAGACATATTGCAAGATGTGTTATTGAAAAGCTACCAGTTTTGCTCTAAGGGCCAAACGGTCCGGTCCATAAAATCCTGGTTATTTCGCGTGTCAGAGAACGCGATCACAGATCATTATCGTAAAAATGCCCGCGAGATGAGGTTGAGCCAGGAAGGGATTATGGACAGCGATCATTATTCACTCGTCGGTGAAGCCGCAGAATACATCAAGGTGTTGTTGCGGTTGCTTCCGGCAGAATATGGCGATCCGTTATATATGTATGATATCCAGGATATCGATCAGAAAGTCATAGCCGAACAGCTTAGCTTGTCGCTTTCCAACACGAAATCCCGTATTCAGCGCGGCAGGGTTAAACTGAAGGAGCGATTCCTGGAGTGCTGTTCCGTTGAATTCAGTGAAACCGGCGAAATGATCGGTTTTGATATTAAACCTCACTGTACAGAATTGCAGATGGAAAAAAAGCGTCTCGAAAAAAGTTTATAAATTTTTGCGTCTTTTTCTTATCCGTGCCGTCATAGGGAAAAAATTTTCCTTATGAGTGATTTATTTGAAAACCAAACAGCCGTGATCGTTGGAGGAACCAGCGGCATGGGCAAAGAGACAGCGCGTCAGCTTCTTGAACAAGGGGCTAAATGGGTGGCTATTATTGGCAACCAGGAAACCAAACTTAAACAAGCCAAAATCGAACTTTCGGCTTATGGCAATGTTAAGGTGTTCAAGGCAGACCTGGCGTTGTGGACAGAAGCCGAACGTACAATGGAGTTCGTAAGATCGCTGAGCCAAACCGATTTTCTGGTCAACGCCGCTGGCGTATTTGCTCCGAAAACGTTTATAACCCATACGCCTTCTGATTACGAAAAGTATCTCGACCTTAACAAAGCCACTTTCTTTATCACCCAACAGGCGGTTCAGAATATGATTGCCCAAGGTGGCGGTGCAATCGTCAATATCGGTTCAATGTGGGCCAGCCAGGCAGTATTAGCTACCCCTTCGTCGGCATATTCAATGGCTAAAGCAGGTTTGCACTCACTAACCCAGCATTTGGCACTCGAATTAGCGCAATATGGAATAAGGGTAAATGCCGTTTCCCCCGCAGTAGTGAAAACACCAATTTACGAAGGCTTTATTGAACCGAATAAGGTTAATGAAGCGCTTGAATCGTTCAACGGATTCCATCCGATCGGCAGAATCGGCACTCCTGAAGATGTAGCCAACGTGATCACATTCCTTTTGTCTGCAAAAGCATCATGGATAACCGGTGCGCTTTACAATGTCGATGGCGGAGTAATGGCAGGGAGGAACTAAGATGACACTAATCAAAACGAAATACACCGGCGCCCTTACAACAGCAACTAAATCGCCATTGGCCGAACAAGCGATATGGACAAGCAGTAAGATTTTTGGCCCCACCGATTTGCTTACAGTGTCACTCGGTAGCTGTATTGTAACTTATGTTGATTTTATGGCGCAGCAAAACAGGTTTGAAACGCCTGATCTGGACGTTGAAATAAAGAAAAAAATGAACGGAACAGCGACTAAAGTTACCGGTTATGATATTGTCTTGAAAATTGGCGGGAATTACACTGCTACCCAAAAGGAAACAATCGAAAATGCTCGCGTAGTTGCCCGGTAGGTAATAGTCTGGACCCCGGCATTCGCCGCGAGTTTAATTTCATATATGCTGACTAACCCTTTCTTTTCAAAAAATAGTCGAAAGCCTCAAGTCGAAAGATTTGAGGCTTTTTTCATTTATATTCAACTATTAATTCGCTGGGTCTCCTGCCGGAAGACCCGGCGGCAACGGAAATGAAATACATTCATGGAGCGACTTTATACGGGAAGCAAGTAGATGGTTAAACTGGAACTAATCGAATGGGAATAAAATGAAAACAATATTATTATGTTTTTTACCGCTTTTATCAATGGCTAGTTGCAGTAATGAAACTCAAGGCCACGATCAGATAAGTACTTCAATTCATCATAAATTTGAAAATAAAATCGGATTTGACACGGTGCGCTTTTTTCAGGATTGCAAAATGATGCGAAAAAAACACTATATCGGTGGGATTCAGGGAACAAATGCCGGCAGGGATTCGACCGGATTTATAGCTTTTTTCCCGTGTTATGCTTGTCATGATACATATGAGATATTATTCGTTCATAAAGGAGGGCTAAAACAACGTAAGACATTAGGTTATGATGGAATTGAAAAGGACTTCCTAAGCGGTTGTAATGACAGCTTTAGCAAATTTGACTGTTTTGCATTTGTTGTCCCTATGAGAGACCCGGAAAAACAAAGTGATATGCATGCTTTAAATATGGATTTCCCAACCACTGTTAAAGTATACGAACGCATTAATGGTAACAAGTGGGAATTTATCAAGGAACAACATGTAAAAACATTTCAGGAATATGGGAGGCTGCAACTAAATGTTATTTATGGTAAATTAGATTAAAAAACAAGCTTGATTGGTTTCCCCTAACCTGGCGCGAGAATCCGCGCGGCTGCGAGCGTTGGGGTTCTCGTGCCTGATTTTTCCTGCAGGAAGACCCGAAGGAGGCGGGAGAATCCAAAAATCTTTATCCGCTCTTTAAAACCTTTTCACCGGGATTACTTACTTTTAAGGTATTCTTCATTTCCAATAAACCTAAAGTGTCTATGTTGTCCGTTACCAAACATTTACCTGTGCGTACATGCTTTTTTCCCATCGTACTGCTTGCGCTGTTATTCAAAACTCCTGCGCACGCGCAGGCTCCCGGTGAGCAGGCCCGCCCCCGCATCGTGGTCACCACCGATCCCGAACTGGATGATAACAACTCGCTGATCCGTTTCCTGCTCTACAGCAGCGACCTGGATGTGGAAGGCCTGATCTATGCCAGCAGCGGGTTCCACTGGAAAGGGGACGGAAAAGGAACAAAATGGTATGTTCCGGGCAGGGAATACGCGCGGTTCGGGTTGAATTTATGCCCATGTACGTCATGGCGCTGGGCCAAGGATGAACGCTATATCAACAATGCCGTGGATGCGTATGCCAAAGTTTACCCCAACCTGAAAATACATAACCCCAATTACCCCACGCCGGAGTATCTCAGGTCGAAGATCAGGTTTGGGAACATCGAATTTGACGGGGATATTTCGAAGGATTCGCCGGGTTCGGACCTCATCAAATCGCTGATGCTCGACGACAAGCCGGGCAAGCTGTATATTACGGCATGGGGCGGGCAAAGCACCATTGCGCGTGCGTTAAAATCCATCCAGGATGAGTACGAATACACCACGCAGTGGGAGCAGATCAGGGCAAAAATCTCGCGCAAGGTAGTGTTGCTCCCCTCGGGCGACCAGGACGATACGTACGCCAAATACATTAAACCCAACTGGCCCGGTATCGAATACAGGCAATTCAGCGGCGGGCCCAACTTTGGGTATGGCGCACAATTAAGGGCCAGGTCCGAAGATTCTGTGTATATGACCGCATCATGGATGGAGCATAACGTATCCGATCGCGGACCGCTGGGCGCTTTGTACCGGGTTTGGGGCGATGGAAAACAGATGGTGAAAGACGATATTATGGATTATTTCGGCATAGCAGGGCACACTACCGAAGAGCTGAGAAAAATGGGATATATCGTATGGCTGCCGGTGCAGGCAAAAGGATCGTGGCTGGGCGAGGGCGATACGCCGACCTATATGGATATGCTCGGGAACGGGCTGCGCGCTTACGAGGATGGTTCATACGGCGGCTGGGGCGGCCGTGAAATTATGGAAAAGAACACAAAAAATATTTTCTTCCAAACCGGGGATACCTCGTCGCGCGCCATGGCCGCTGCGCTCAGTAACGTGAATAACCAGGCCGGCAAAACAGCAAATGAAATGACCTACCCGGATTTCTTTCCCGCTGCGGAAAACGATTTCGCGGCGCGTCTCAAATGGTCCGTAACGCCAAAATATGCGGATGCCAATCATGAGCCGATAGTACGAATAGAAGGGCCGTTAAATATATTGGCTTCGGCAGGTGAAAAAATACGCCTGAACGGCACCGTTTCCGACCCGGACGGAAATACAGTTGCGGTTAAGTGGTGGCAGTTCCGGGTGGGCACTTACCCGGGTAAAGCGGATATTCTGAACCCATCCGCTATGCAAACAGAGGTTCAGATCCCCAAAGATGCGGTTTCAGGCCAAACCATACACGTCATTTTCCAGGCTACGGACAACGGCTCGCCAGCGCTTACGCAATATCAGCGGGTGGTCATTACCGTGAGATAGTATTTCAGTTAAAACCTGAAGCTGAAAGATTTGACGCTTTTAGTTATATTCGATAGTTGGGCATTATTGACTATAATCACTTTCGCCGTTAAAATTGTCCGGCCCAGTCGTCATCGCTACCAGGATTTAAAAAGAGCGAGGCAAACCATACCAGGAAGCCGGTCAATAGAATTTCCCGGTGCTGTTCCGGCAGCGTTCCGTCTGTCCCGGTCAGCCACAACATACCGTCCCAAAGCATGAGGCATATCAGTGCTGCCAACAGTAAAGATCGAAAGACGATTGTCTTGTTCATACCATTTCCTCCAGATTTTTAAGCCGGAATATTTCCCGTGCAATGAGCTTGCAGTTATAGCCCAGTTCTTCCAGCGTACAGCAAATTGTTTTAATCCTTATCGGCAGTTCACCTGCGGTTTCCATCAGATCAATATGCAGCAGACAGGAATCTTTGATCGTTTCGCTGCCTTTCAGCAATCCGAATAATTCATAGGCCGCTTTGTGATCATCGCCCAGGAAATACTGCCCGTAGTCTGCAAAACCCTGCGGGGTTTTCAGGCTAAGCAAGATATAAAACCGCGTTTCCATCGCATTATGAAAGGCTGAAAGCTCCTCATGGGAGGAACTTTCAGTTAAACAAATCTGCCATGAGTCCCATTATTTGATCGCGATCTGCCTGCGAATACTTTTTGCTTCTTCACGTTTGGCGATAGCGATTCGCAGGATACCGTCGGTATAGGTTGCATCGATCCTGCTGTCATCAGCGCTGTCTGGCAGGGTGAAGGAACGCACGAACGAGTTGTAGCTGTATTCCCGCTTGGTGTAGTTCTTGCGAGCATCCTCATGGTCTGTGCTTTGTTCTACCGAAACAGTCAGAATCTCTCGTTCC
This sequence comes from Mucilaginibacter sp., assembly GCA_035546675.1. GTDB lineage: Bacteria > Bacteroidota > Bacteroidia > Sphingobacteriales > Sphingobacteriaceae > Mucilaginibacter. The sequence goes on from DASZWG010000063.1 coordinate 19,748, forward strand.
ATGCTCAGCTTAAAGTCCTCCTTTTTCAAACCCGGGGCAGCCAGTTCGATGTGGTAGTTATCTTCCGTCTCACTGATGTTGACGGCCGGTACGCGAGTTACCATCCGGTCGTTAAAGAATGTGTCGTTGAAGATAGATTCAAAAACGTCGTTAAAGCCTGGCAATAACGCGTTATCAGGTTTTTTGTTCCATTTAACCAGTGTCATGGCCCTTTTTCTCCTTTAAAAAGTTTTTAAAATATACTGACCATGATATACAAGCAATGTGCCAGTCGCGCCAGGCTGAAAAAATTGCAGCAAAAACTGCATTTTTTTCAGCGAAAATGTCATTTTTTCTGTGCAGATGGGAAACGTTGCGGGCTGGATGCGCTTACGCAATATCGGCAAGGACGAGAGTTCATCAACCGGCTTGCAGGAGTACGGAACCGTACATAAATTGTATCGAAAGCAGACGGTCAGAGCATTGGCTAATTTCTTATATTGCTGATAGTCAATACCATGCATTATGGCATCGCTTTTGGATCGCTTAAAATGATTATCTTAAAACTCAAATATTAAGGCGTATGATACGGAATTATTTTAAAGTGGCCTGGCGAAACCTGAATAAACATAAGCTGTTTTCGCTGGTGAATATTTGCGGCCTGGCTATTGGCGTGGCTTCATTCTGGATCATCGCCCTGTATGTTACTTACGAACTGAGCTATGACCGCTACAATGTAAAAGCCGATCGTATTTTCCGGGTTGTTCAGCATGGAAAATGGAGCACCGGCAGCTTCGATCTTGCCATTACTTCTGCACCTTACGCTCCCGCGTTAAAAGCCGATTACCCGGAAGTAGAGGACGCCACACGGATAGACCCGGAAGGCGGAGGTAAGATCACTTATAACGAAAAGCAGATCACGGCGCCCGATGTCTCGTTCGCAGATAACAGTATCTTCAATACATTTACTTATCATTTCCTCGACGGCGATCCGCAGTCGGCCTTATCCAAACCGCATTCCATCGTGCTGACCAAAACACTGGCGCTTAAAATTTTTGGCGATGTGTCATCTGCCGTGGGCAAAGACATCTACTTTGATAAGAATGATCCGCTTACGGTTACCGGGGTTATCGATGATGTGCCGGCCAATTCCCATTTTACGTTCAGCGCATTGCGCTCGTTCAATAGTAATTTTACCGGCAGATGGGGTAACGCCGATTTATATACCTATGTGTTGCTTCATCATCCTGAGGATTATAAAAAGATAGAAGCCGCCTCGCCCGCATTTTACGACAAATACCTGAAAACCGATCTGGCGAACATTAATTATCGCCTGGAACTGCAGCCGCTCACCTCCATTCACCTGCACTCGAACCTGCAGTTCGATACCGGGAGTAACGGCAATATCACTTACATCTATGTTTTCATCATTGTTGCGCTGCTGATCCTGAGCATTGCAGTGATCAATTATGTTAATCTGACAACTGCCCGCTCCGTTGTCAGGATCAAAGAGATAGGTATCCGCAAAGTGATAGGTTCCGACCGTAAACAACTGATGCTGATGTTCTTTTCGGAATCGATCCTGTTTACGGTGCTGGCTACCGTGATCGGGATCGTATTGGTTCAGTTCGCATTGCCTTATTTCAATCATTTGTCGGGCAAAGCACTGGATGTATGGCAATTGGGCATCGCCAAATCTTTGCTTCTTTTTGCAGGCTTTGCTGTTATTGCGGGGGTGGTAAGCGGCATTTACCCGGCGTTGTTTTTATCAGGGTTTGCAACTATCCCTGCTATGAAAGGACAACTGGGGAGCCAATCGTCCACTGTTTTGTTCAGGAAATCGCTGGTTACTTTTCAGTTTGTGATCACCATTATGATGATCGTCGGCTCCTGTGTCATTTACCAGCAGTTGCATTATGTAATGAATAAAAACCTGGGCTTCAACAAGTCGCAGATGCTTACTTTTCATATTCCGGATAGAGCAGTACGATACAGGCTCGGGGCTTTAAAGACACAGCTTTTACAAAGCCCTTTGATTAAAAGTGTAGCAGCAGCCGGAAACCCAATTGGCAATAACGATATCGGCGAAACGGATTTTAATATCGGCCCTGATGGAAATACTGCGCCCGATACCAAACTTGTGGAGCAACTGATAATTGATGCGGATTTTATCCCGGCTATGCAGATCAAGGTGCTGCAGGGGCGGAATTTTCGAAAAGGAGCGGCAGATTCCGCTCAAAATGCCATTATCATCAATCAAACCCTGGCGAATGAGATGGGATGGAAAAACCCGGCTGGTATGCGGGTACGGACAGGCGTGGACAAAGGCGTAATACAATGGTCCACCATTGTGGGCGTTGTCAGGGATTTCAATACCTATTCATTGCAGCACAAGATCGCACCGATGGAACTGGTGCTGCCGCAAACTGCTGCTGATAAGGATAATCTTTATGTTCGCCTGAGCGGTAAAAACATACCGGCCGCATTAAATTACCTGAAAACCGTTTACAGTAAATTTGACTCAGAAAACAAAGTAGATTATCATTTCCTCGACCAAAATTTTGCCGATCAATATCAAACAGAACAAAAGCAGGGCGATTTGCTGCTTATTTTCACTGTACTGGCCATCGGCATAGCCTGCCTGGGATTGTTCGGCCTGGTTACCTTTACCGCACAGCAGCGCGTAAAGGAGATCGGCATCAGGAAGGTTCTCGGGGCAAGCACCAGCAGCATCATTACATTGTTAAGCAAAGAACTGGTTTACTTAGTATTACTGGCTACATTAATCGCAGCGCCCATAGCATGGTTTGCCATGAATAAATGGCTGCAAAGTTTTGCTTACCGTATCGAAATGCAGTGGTGGGTATTTATTGCAGCGGGAACGGTAGCCGTTGTGATCGCCTTTTTAA
>DASZWG010000064.1:0-1927 GCA_035546675.1 Mucilaginibacter sp.
TAAGTATCAGGCTCGTATTTAAGGGCGTTATCGGCAAAGGCTTCGATCATCAGCGCATTGTCGTGGAATGAGTTGATGAACCTAACGCCGGGTTTTGTAGGCCATAGCTGGATAAGTTCCATCACTTTATCATAAACCGAACCTGTGCTGGCCGAAGCGTATTGCGGGAAAAGAGGGATGACCGTGATATCGTATATCAAAGCTTTTTTCAGGCTTTCGAGCGCCGATGCGATCGAGGGGCTCTGGTAACGCATAGCCAGTTCGACCTGGTAATCGTCACCAAGCTGTTCCTGCAATAGCTGCTGCTGCAACTGGCTGTAGTAAAGCAAGGGCGAACCCGTCTTTTCATCCCAGATAGCCTGGTAAAGTTTAGCCGATTTTGGCCCGCGTGTAGGGACGATAATCCCCTTCACCAGCAGGTTGCGCGCTATGGGGTTAATATCGATCACCAGGGGGTCCATCAGGAATTCCCTCAGGTATTTGCGCACATCCGCAGTCGAGGGGCTGTCGGGCGTACCGAGGTTGACCAGTAAAACACCTTTTTTACTCATAATGAGCAGCAAAAATAAAAGAATTTCACCCGCTTAGCCACGGAGTTGAGATTAATTACGAATAAATGATGTGCCCGGATGTGCAGTCAGTTAAGATCAGTAGGTCTCTAATTCCGCTTTCACCTGCTCCATCAGCCACATCGGGGTGGATGTAGCGCCGGCAATGCCGACCTTATCGCCGGGACTGAACATGGAGAGTTGGAGTTCTTCGGGCGACGAAATGAAATAGGTATCAGGATTGTGTTTTTTGCAGACCTCGAACAGCACTTTCCCGTTGGATGACTTGCGTCCCGATACAAACACCACTTTATCAAATTTGGCCACAAAGGCCGGCAGGTCCTTATCGCGGTTGGATACCTGGCGGCAAATGGTATCGTTGGCCTTTACCTCGTACCCTCTCGAAAGCAACTCATTCTTGATGCTGTAAAATTTCTCGGTGCTTTTGGTCGTCTGGCTGTACAATGTGAACTTTTCAGGCAATTCCACATTATCCAATTCCGCAATATCCATAAAAACCAGCGCTTCGTTATTCGTTTGCCCCTGCAATCCGATCACTTCGGCGTGGCCGGGCTTACCAAAAATGAGTATCTTTTCGTTATCGTCGAATGAGGTTTTGATGCGGTTCTGCAGCTTCAGCACCACCGGGCAGGAAGCATCAATGAGCATAATATTGTTTTCCAGCGCCAGCTTGTAGGTCTCCGGCGCTTCACCGTGTGCGCGTATCAGCACCTTTTCGTTGTGCAGGTTCTTGAGGTCGTCATGGTTGATGATGCGCAGGCCCTTCGCTTTCAGTCGTTCAACTTCTTCATCGTTGTGGACAATATCGCCCAGGCAATACAGGTAGCCGTCTTCCTCCAGTATCTCTTCGGCCATATCGATAGCGTAAACTACGCCAAAGCAAAAGCCCGAGTCCTGGTCAATCGTCACCTGCAGGTTATACGCACCCATAACAGTACAAAATTACGGTAATTTTTTTGACATTGCGGTATTAAACCCGCCTACCTTTCCAGATGGTCGTCCTGGTCAGGTATCGCTGGATGGCCGAGGAGGCGATCAGCACCATGCTGAACATTTGCAACGGATGCAAAATGACATTCCGGATCACATTTTGCCCTGAAAGGAATGAGATCATGATGCGCGCCAGCATGATGAGCCCCGCCATCAGGATGATCAGGTTCAGGTTCAGCGTCATCAGTACGATCATAGGCCCCACGGTAAGCAGCAGCAGGAAAATAGTAAAGCCGAAAATATTATAATTAAAAGCCGCCAGGAAATTCTTCCCGAAACCGTCGATCGCCTCGCGATAGCCGGTGTACATGCGGCAGCTCACCATGCCGTTGGCCAGCAGGCTTTCGCCGTTGAAGCCCTCCGCTTTT
>DASZWG010000065.1:0-3067 GCA_035546675.1 Mucilaginibacter sp.
GGTAGGCTTTGGTGTTGATCGTGCCGAATTTACCCACTATGTTAAAGGGTTGCGGCAGTTGCGCCAAAGCCATCATCGGGAATGCCATCAGCAGGCTAAAAATTAATTTCTTCATCACTATTCAAATATGCGTTTCTGTTAACGTTAAATCATTCGGAGAATTATCTTCAATTCAATTTTTGATACGTCCTCCACCAAAGATCGGGCATTTCGCCGGCGACGGCGGTTTTGTAATCGTCATAGCGGCAGGGCACTAAATGGAAGCGTTCGTTCATGGAACCACCCGTAGGGTAAGGCACCTGCATCCACCAGCGATCCGATTTTTTACTTTTCACAAAAACCAGCTCATGATCGTCGTGCTTCAGGCTGGTTTTATAAATGAGGTATTGCGATTTGGGATTGAGCGGAAAATCTTTCTTGCGGTTATAGAACCCGTCGATGAAATACCAGATCATCTGCGCCAGCAGGGTGGCCGTCTGCCCGTTGCTGTCATAAGCCGGGTTAAATTCATAGAAGCCTATTGAGCTTAACTTATCATTGAAACCTGCATAACGCGCTATCTGGCAGGCCTCCTCGCCGTAAAATCCGTTGGGGGTGGCATTGGCATTACCCATCGCATCCGATGAGCGCACAGCGCCGATGTCAAAACTGATCATGGTCGCGTTGCGGATAATCGGCTCGGCAACGGTAACCTCCCCGCTGATCTCGCCCAGTCGGTGTACATCAAAGTACAGCTTGTCCATCACGCGCAGGCTTTCCTGGCTGGTGAAATAGGTCTGATAGCCCAGGTTGCTGAAGTTGAACAGGTAATTGGGCTCGTGCAAAAATATCTTATTCAGGTATGAGGCCGATGTGGTCTCCATCGTGTCGCCAAAGCCATCGTCGTCCAAATCGAAGCGCGGATCGATAACCACCAGGTCCACTTTCTGCTCCATGTCCTCGTAAGCCATATACTGCGCGTAGGTGATGTCCTGCCCACCGCCGATGATGAGCGGCAAAATATTGTTTTTGATCAGCTCATTCGCTACCGTCTTGACTGCAAAATAAGTATCAGTAATGCTGGCGCCGTGGCGTATATTACCCAGATCGGCAATTTTAACTTTGTAACCACCCGTAAAAAGCTGGTAAAGCTTCTCGCGCACATAATCCGGTCCCAAGGCGCAACCGGGGTTATTCACGGCGTTGCGATCGTCCTGCACACCAATTATCGCAATATCTGTTTTTTGCTCCAGGTCGGGGAAGTCGACGGAGAAATGCGTGATCTTCTCGCCCAGGTGGCTTGTGTAAAAGCCCCCCTTCGGCATGATCTTGCCGAGGTCGATTGGCGAAAAAAAATCTGATAGAGACATATCGTAGAGCTGACTGCAAATGTGCAGATTGGTATGCAGATGTGCAAATGCGCGATATAGCCGCTTACGAAGTAGTTTTTAACATCTTAACGAGCCTGTCTTTACGGCTGCGCTGCTACCCTGAAAATATTTGCATATTTGTACGAATGATACTGGTTACCGGCGCGACAGGCTTCCTGGGTTCGGAAGTGGCACGGCAGCTTGCGCTGCATGGCAATACCATCCGCTGTACTAAACGGGTTTCTTCAGTTATTCCGGCTCTTTTATTGCCTTTCTCCGCCAATATAGAATGGGTAGAAGCTGATCTGCTCGATATCTTTTCGCTGGAGGAGGCGCTGGACGGGGTAACGCAGGTATACAATTGTGCGGCATGGGTTTCGCTTCGCGAAGCCGACAAACAACCCATGATCTACACCAATGTAACCGGCACCGCAAACCTGGTAAACCTGTGCCTGGCCAACAGATGCCGGCTGGTGCATGTCAGCTCGGTAGCCGCTGTCGGCTATGCCAAACCCGGCGAACTGATCACCGAAAAACATCAGCTCGATCCCGCAACCGAAAACGACGGTTACGCCATATCCAAGCTTGAAAGCGAAATGGAAGTATGGCGCGGCATAGCAGAGGGGCTTGATGCCGTTATTGTGAACCCATCCATTATCATCGGCCCCAATGCCGGGAAAGAAGGCAGCGGGGCGCTGTTCGAAACGGTACGTAAAGGGTTAAAGTTTTACACAAATGGCAGCGGGGGCTTTGTAGATGTGGAAGATGTGGCCGGCTGTATGATCGCATTGATGAACAGCAACGTTAGCGGCGAGCGTTTTATCATTAATGCCGAAAACCTTTCGTACAAAGACATCACAACCCTGATAGCCCGAAATTTTGGCATCAAACCGCCTTCAATAGCCGCCAAACCCTGGATGATGGAAGTGGCATGGCGCTGGGCCAAACTGGCGGGGGCGCTCACAGGCAAACCGCCGGCGGTAGACAAGGTAGCTGCGAGAGCTGCATCGATCGAAAGGCGTTTTGACAACAGCAAGATCAGGGCCGCTACCGGTACTAGCTTCAAGCCATTCGAAGAATCTGTTAAGGAAGTGTGTGCGGCGTTAAAAAACGGATAGCTTGCAAAATAACCGGCAAAAACCACCCTGATTTTATAAATTAGCGCTATAATACAGGAAGTGAAAAAACTATTACTCGTATTCATCCTGTTTTGCTGCAGTTGCGTATACTCGGTGCAGCAAAGCGAGGCCCAAAGGGCAGCCAGGGCATACATCCTGAACACACTCGATGATACGAAAGGGCTGCAACCGGTCGCCTTTTCGCCGCTCGAAAAGCATCGGTATGTGACTGAGCTCGATTCATCGCTCAGGTACGCCCATATCAGCAGCAGCGACCGCAGCAAGATGGAAAAATATGTGGACAGCGAAAATTTTCAGCGGCCTGATCTTGCCCTGCAAAACGAAAAGGACCTGTACAATATCGAACACCACAAACTCACTTATTATACCCTCGACTATTCTTTCCGCGTCGATTCGGAAGGGCACAGGAAACTGAAAAGGTATCACTTTGAACTGGACACCGCGTTTAATGTTATCAGCGCAACCGATGTCACGTATGGCAGGAATACCCGGCAGTGATACTAAAATTAATGCTTAACGGTATCCTCGCGCTTTAACTGCTGTTTCATTGCGCGGTTCATCCTGCGTTCCTCGCGGCGT
>DASZWG010000066.1:0-3882 GCA_035546675.1 Mucilaginibacter sp.
TTCGCCCAGTATGATCACACTGTAGTTGGTTGGTGCAACCAGTTCGATCTGGCGCGCCAGTTCTTTTGATGCCCTGCTGACTCCGACCACAAATTCGCTCGAAGGCAATTGCGGCTTTTTCCCGTTCGAAGGTTTAACTGAAGGCGCGGCATTCTCAGCTTCGTCGTTCAGGGCATGGTGAGTTTCAAAAGCTTTATTAATGGTATTCAATATCTCATCCGGGTATAACGGCTTGGTAATATAATCGTAGGCCCCCATTTTAATGAGCTCTACGGCCATTTTGATGTCCGAATAACCGGTAATAATAATAACGCCCGTTTTGGGATATTGTGTTTTGATATTCCTGAGCATCTCGCGGCCATCAGTGTCCTCAAGGCGGAAATCGCATAGTACTAAGTCGAAGGAACCATTTTTTAGGTATTCCATACCACTTGTACCCGTCGAAGCTGTAGTGACATCAAAGCCGTTCCGAGTCAGAAACTTGGATAAGAGTAAAGCAACGTTAACTTCATCATCAATGATGAGAATTTTCTTCATAATGCGTTTTAGACTATTATCACAGGTAAACGTATTTACGCAATGTCAAGTTACATACAAAATTGCTAATTTTCTATCTAAATTTAATTAAAGCGCTAATTTTTATACGCTGGGGGCAATAAATCAACTAAAAAGGGCCTTTACGGCCCTTTAAACTTTAAATAAAAGTAGAAAATTATTTGGCGTCAAATGCATAAGCCACGCGCAGACCGAAGAAGTTAACCTTGCTGTCGTCGACAGTGCTGTTGAATTTTGACGAGCTTTCCCAGCGTACACCGGCATCAAGATAGCTTTTGCCTCCGAGCGGGAACTGGTAGCCCACCTGCGGCGCATAGATGAAAGCCGCCGAATTGTCAAAGCCAAAATCTGACTTGTTCAGCGCAAAGGCCGCTCCGGCTTCACCCTGGATGTAAAAGTGGCTAACCGGGAAATATTTCAGGCCGGCCTTTACGGGAAGCAACTGAAGATTAGTAGCATCTACGCCTGTACCGTTCAGGTTGCTCTTCCCAAAGAAATTGTTGTAGCCTGCATTAACGGTCACATACAACTTTTGGACCACCGGGATATCAGCCTGGATAGAGCCGCCCAGGTTCCAGTCGTACGAGTTTGAAAAATCTCCGGTCGGGATGCCCGCATCAGCTCCGATGCTCAGGACTACGCCTGTGGGGTTGGTTGTTTTTGTGGTAGGTGCAGAGGTCGATTGTGCGTTTGCGCCCATTGCGAATCCGGCAAAGGCCAGCACTAAAGCAGAAATTTTAAATGTAGTTCTCATGTTTTTCACTGTGTTTAATGTTAGATGTTTTTTAAACACGGGGCAAAGTAAAGCAGGAAAAACGACAGGGAGTTTCATCCGAATGTCATGATTATTCAATCGTTTGATTAACAGATGGTTATTTTTGACTAAAAAAGTAAATTAGTCAAACCATTGTCAAAAAAAACGGCTTATTCGCTGCGGAAAACGGGTTTTCGCTTTTCGAGGAAGGCGCTTACACCCTCGTTAAAATCGGGCGAACCGAAGCGTTTGGCAAACTCAATGATCTCGGTCTCGAAACCGTTGGCGTGTGTTTGGGTAGCGGCATTGACCGCGGTTATGGCCGCTGCGACAGCATCAGGCGAGCGCACCAGGATGCGTTTCATGATCTCTGCGGCTTTGCTAAGCAGTTCATCCTGGCTCACTACATGATTGACCAAGCCGAAGCGGTGCGCCTCATCAGCAGTGATCATATCGCCGGTCAGGATCATTTCGAGCGCGCGGCCCTTACCGACGATGCGGGTGAGCCGCTGCGTACCGCCGTAGCCGGGTATCAGGCCCAGGCTCACTTCAGGCAGTCCCATTTTGGCATTGTCGGATGCTATGCGGATGTGGCAGGCTAAGGCAAGTTCCAGCCCGCCGCCCAGCGCAAAGCCATTGATGGCCGCAATGACGGGTTTGGGGCCGTTCTCGATAAAATCAAAAACTTTCGTATGCCCGCTCCTTGCCATCTGCTCACCTTCAGCAGGGCTGTAGGCGGCAAATTCGGCGATATCCGCCCCGGCTACAAAAGCTTTTGTGCCTGCCCCGGTAATAATGATACCGCCAACGCGGTCATTGCGGAAGGCATCGTACAGGGCGGTGTGCAGTTCGGCCAGGGTGGCCTTATTCAGTGCGTTCAGCTTATCCGGCCGGTTGATGATGATGTGTTCGATACGGTCTTCAATATCGGTAAGCAGGTTCTCAAACATGGCAGTTGGGGTCTAAAAATTCCGGTGTTGGTGTACCCAGCCGGTAATATATTTTACGATGTCGGCGGTATTCGTACCCGGCGGGAACAGTTCGCCTACACCGATCTTTTTCAGCTCCTGCATATCGCTTTCGGGAATGATACCCCCGCCGGTTACAAGCACATCGTCCATTTCCTTTTCTTTCATCAGGCCTATGATCTTCGGGAAAACGGTCATGTGCGCACCCGAAAGTATCGATATGCCGATCGCATCCACATCTTCCTGCAAGGCGGTGTTTACCACCATTTCGGGCGTTTGCCGCAAACCGGTATAGATCACCTCCATACCCGCATCGCGCAAACTGGTTGCTATGATACGTGCGCCGCGGTCGTGCCCGTCCAGGCCGACTTTGGCTACCAGTACACGGATAGGACGGTTGAAAGAATCACTCATTGTTAAGCAATTGGCGTGGTAAAGGTAGGAATTGTTTGGGATTTAGAGATTGCTATAGCAAAGCCGTTATGGAACGAAGCCACTTTTCAAAAGGAGTCACTTAAACGGAATTATATTTATAAAACCGCAATTGTCCTCAATTAAGATAGGCGGATGCGCAGTTGCCTTATAAGTGTTACTTTGCTGCGGCAAATCTCGAGGCAATCATTTTCATCAACAAGGCAAACAACGAGTGAATAATTAACCCGAAACATCAGCGTATAATCACAGCGGAAATGGTTATTAACTGCACAATAACCACTGCTCCCAGCCACAAATAAAATTTATTTTCCTTTCGGGCAATAGCGTTTGCGAAAATTACAAGAATAAATATGATGCCTGAAGCCCATAAAAAGATCATCCCGTACATCATCCCTTCGCCAAATAACAAATGGTTTTTATCAGGTTCATTTTTAACCATTTCTTCCATTTGCATTCCCATTTGATATTCATTTAAACATAACAGTGAATAAAGAATATAGCTGATGATAGAGACTGGATATTTCCGCAACGAATTTAAGAGTATTGACACTGTGCAGGTCTTATTATATTAATACCTGCTCGCAAAAAAGGTAACCGTTCGACATTATAGTATTCATTTAAACACACAAACCATGGTTCAGACAATTGCGTAAGGGATAGAAATGGTACAGGCCTCCGTGCCTAAGGCCCAAAGGCGTATGAATGTATAACCAGACCCGACGCTTCGACGCGTTCAGCGTGACAGCGAGGGGCACGCCCGTATCCCTACAAACGGCTGACCGAAAAGCGGTATGAATTTCGTATTTTTGTACTTTTCCGTATTACTATGAGCGACGAAAAGTCATTAAATTTTATAGAAGAAATTATTGAGGAAGATATCCGTGAAGGCAAGAATAACGGGCATGTGCTGACGCGTTTCCCGCCCGAGCCTAACGGTTACCTGCATATCGGTCATGCCAAGTCGATATGCCTGAATTTCGGGCTGGCGCAAAAGTATAACGGGAGAACCAACCTGCGTTTTGACGATACCAACCCCGTGAAGGAAGATGTGGAGTATGTGGACAGCATTAAAGAAGATGTAAAGTGGCTGGGTTTTGAATGGGCGCAGGAACTCTATGCTTCGGATTACTTCGACCACTTATATGAGTTTGCCGTTAAGCTGATCAAAAA
>DASZWG010000067.1:0-3648 GCA_035546675.1 Mucilaginibacter sp.
TTGAATATCGGCTTCCACGCAACTCAATTCGAACGGCGGCAGGTAATCGCCGTCAGGTAAGGCTTCGAGTCCGTCTTTATCGCCGCAGATTCCCGAAAACTTCTCAACATGTGAATACCAGGGCGCTATATCGGCGTAGCGTATCGGCCAGTCGACTGCAAAGCCGTAGCGCTGGGGCGCCGAAAATTCAAAATCGCTCCAGCGCTGGCAGGCGCGTCCCCACATGATCGATTTGCCGCCTACCTGGTAGCCGCGTATCCAGTCGAACGGTTTTTCCTGGATGTAGGGATGCTCTTTGTCTTTTACAAAGAAATGCTGCGTGTCCTCTCCGAAAGCATAGCATTTACTGATGACGGGATTATCCTTCAGCACCTGAAGCGGTTCTTCCATGCGGTGCGGAAAATCCCAGGGCGCTTTCATGGCTGTAGGGTAATCCTTGATGTGTTCAATATTCCTGCCCCGTTCCAGTAAAAGGGTTTTTACACCCAGGTCGCAAAATTCTTTTGCGGCCCATCCGCCGCTAATGCCTGAGCCGATAACGATGGCGTCGTAAGTGTGTTGTTCCGTCCCTTTGCTCATATTCTTTTAACTTTATTTAATCTCGAACAAAACCAGGTTGATCGCTTTTTTGCTTGTCGGCGACAGGTAAAAAGAGATGTCTGGTTCTATGTAGGTTTCTTTATTGGCTTTAATCCGGAGTGTCCGTTTGTGTGTCAGGTCGTGCAGGATGATATCGTCGCCAGCCACCAGGCCCGCAACCATCGGCCCGCGGTTGCTGATAATCGTCTTTTTATAGATTGCCGAATCGATTAAGCGATAGGCAAATGCTCTTTCCCGGTCGAACAACAGGGTGTAGGGCAGCGGCTTGCGGGGATGCGCAAGGTCGTAAGCCGAAAGCAGCTCGATATCCGAAACATGATAAGGAACCGTATCCCAATCGCTGACCCGGTGTATCAAGGTATCTTTTCCAAAGTCGCCATAAAACGCGCTGCCTGCTACGCTTTTCGATTCTGTCCAGCCGTGACCTTTGACCTGTGTAGCCGTAACGGTATTGGTGAACAGCACAATAACTGACGGTGTGGAATGAATATGAAAAAGCGTCGTATCGTGCGGCGGGATGTGCACGTCCAGTATCCTGACATACTTATTTTCAAACACATTATGATGCCTGGGCTCATTGCGCACCTGTACCTGGGCGTTTGCGCTGCAAGCAATGCCAAGCATAATAAACCAAACAAGCGCAAGGCGGTTCATCTGCTAAGCATCATTTTCACAATAAATGCATTCTACATCCGGGTGCAGCCACAGGAATGAAGCCGGCAATTGTGTGCTTATTTTACCTTCCATAAAACGCTGCATGATCTCCCTTTTATTCTGACCGAAAACCGGCAGCACGATCTTACTGGATTGCAATATATCGGTCATACCCAGGGTAAAACCGTATTTCAGATCGGCAGTGATACCTTTTACCATAGCATGGGTGAGCGAAGTTTTGCTCAGCGGCGACAGGTAGACACCCGGCTGCAGATCATCAGCGGGTTCATTAAAAGCGATATGGCCGTTTTGGCCCAAGCCCAGTACGCAAAGGTCGATAGGACCTTTTGCTGCTATAAAATCGCCGATGCGTTTGCACTCGGCTTCCGGATCGGGAGCATTGCTGTCAAATCCGGTAAAGGATGTAATGTTCAGCGGCCCGATCAGGTTCCGTTGCAGGTAAGCCTCGCAGGTGGCCGGGTGGTCCATCGGCAAGCCGTACCATTCGTCTAATTTCAGCAGGGTTATGGTTTCGGCATCGAACAGGTTTTTCTTTTCGGCGAGCAAATGGTAAATGCCCGTGGGCGAATTGCCGGTTGCGGCACAAACCAGCGATGCCGGCCTGCTGTTAAGGTCGCTGATGATGAGTTGTGCAGCCAGTTCGTTTAACTCGGCTACGGTATGGCAACGGGTGATATGCATTGAAAAGGAAATTTATAATTGGCGATGACCAAATATAAACTTCCTGCCCGAAACCTATTGTAACAATTGTCATTTATCAAAACGGCTTAACAGGTTGGGCGATGCTCCGGGCATTTTGATCTTATAACGATATTCGCCGTTCATTGAATCCTCTTCCTTTAAAAACTCATGGGTTTCCTTACTGATCCAGTAGGTTTCGGAGTAATGGCTGCCTTTATAATCGCCTTCGGTATACAGCTTCCAGCAATCTGCTTTCACGTTATCCAGAAGGGTGATCACTTCGCTGCCGGTAACTTTGTAGATCACATATTCAGGCGGACTAAGTCCGGCATCGTAAAAATTAATGGCAAAAGTTTTACCGGCAGCCAGCGGAAGCATTTCAAAGGTTTCAATATCCAGGTTCCAGTTAAAATTGGGCGTTTTGAAATCGAGCTCAAATCCTTTTTTCAGGTTTTGGGTGACGGTATCGGCACCGGTTATCTTATCGGGTCCCCAGTTGTAGGCCCTGGTTTTACTGCCTACGGTTTCGGAATGATAAACCGGCGCAAAATCTGATGCCCTGTTAACAGAATAAATATAACGGTAGGTGGCCGTATCGGCAGTATACCAATGCTGGGTGATGGCAAATACTTTTTCACCGTTCCTTTCCTGCAGGCGGATATCGCGCAGCCAGAACCAAAATTGCAGGTTTTTGGAGCTTTTCGAGTTTTGGAAATAAACCAGGTATTGGTTCAGCCCGGGTTTAAGCGCGAAAGTGTTGAGCCGTTTATCCTGCAGGCGGATCGTGTCTACCTGGGCGATGACAGAAAGACTTATAAAACAGCTTACAGCGATCATAAAGATTCTTTTCATAATTCAAATAATATAGATGTGGGTATCGGCAGGCTTGCGGCCGGCCATTTTTTCGAGATAATAGATTAATAAAAGCGTGGATAAATTGATCAGTTGTACCAGGGCAGCGTATGAGTCTGAAAACGGGTCATGGTTGTGCACATGCGTGTAGACGGCGCCGGTCATGATCAGGAACAGGCCCAATGATGCTGCCATGCCGGTCCTGAGTTTAACATGCAGCAATATGCCCAAAGCTCCGGCTGTTTCGGCGGCCATAATGAAGTAAAGGAACCAAACGGCGTAGCCCGATTGCTTAAAGAACCCGATCATATAAGGCATATTCATCGACTTTCCAACTGTAGCGATGATAAATGAATTGGCGATCCCGATAGCGGCGCCCCACAATGTGGTCCGGATCATAGCACGCAGATTTTCGCTGTCGGGCAGGGTATCTTTCATCCAAACCTTGAACAGGATATTGGCCATTAAGAACCCCAGCAGCAGGTGAGACAGGTAGCCGCCATATTGCTTCAATACCCCCAGCGCTGATTGTATGACCGTGATCCGGATGCCTGCAAAGTAAAACAACCATGCAGACAGGGCTATAATGCAGGATAGCGCCAGGTAAACCCAGGCCAGGCGTTTAGCCGGGGTAAAACCCGGCTCCCACAGGCAATTGAGCAGGCAGCCGAGTATCAGTAAGCCGATAATGATCAGGACATCCATTTGCATCAGTTCTGCGTAGCGGCGGGAGGAATATTTACCGGTATCATTAAAATTCCCGGTGCTTTATCCTGAGAGTAATAAAGCGTTTTGCCGTCGGGCGAGACATAAGGATCGAAGTTCCCTTTGCCGTTATTA
>DASZWG010000068.1:0-7171 GCA_035546675.1 Mucilaginibacter sp.
TCCCTGTCGCAGATAAATGACAACTTCAACTACGATAAGGATCAAACCTTTGTATATGACCGCGATACGCTGCCATTTTTTGCTTCGCCGACCGAAAGCAACGATTCGTGGAAAGAACGTGTAAAGTATGATCTGTTGAACCTGAAACTGGCCGACAGCGCCAATATGGCCAAAAACAAGGAAACCCTGAAGAAAAGATATAATGATCTGCTCGAACAATCCAATAAGCTGAACAGCCAGGATGTATTCCAGATATTTATGGATGCTTTTACTAACGCCGTAGATCCGCACACAAACTATTTCGACCCGTCAAATGCGGCGAATTTCAATATCGATATGTCGCGATCTCTCGAAGGAATAGGGGCCACACTTGGCGTCATTAACGATTTTGTGACAATCAATTCGATAGTTCCGGGCGGTCCGGCCGATAAAAGCCACCAGTTAGCACCCGGCGACAGGATAGTAGGTGTGGCGCAGGGCAGCACAGGCGAGTTTCAGAATGTTGTAGGCTGGAGGATCGACAATGCCATAGCGCTCATCAGGGGTAAAAAGGGGACCATTGTGCGCCTGCAGATATTGCCAAAAGGCGTCAGTGTTTCGAGCAAGCCGACCGTGGTGGAAATGGTGCGCGAAAAGATTATCCTGAAAGACCAGTCGGCCAAAAGCGAGATCAAGACTTATAATTCGAATGGTAAAACCATCAAGATCGGAATCATAACCGTACCTGCTTTCTACATCGATTACAACGATTATAAATCGGGCAATCCCAACTATAAGAGCACCACGCATGATGTGAAACTGATCCTGGATTCGCTGAAAAGTAAAGATGTGGATGGTATCGTAATGGACCTGCGCGAAAACGGCGGCGGTTCGCTGATGGAGGCTATCGACCTCAGCGGCTTATTTATCAAAACCGGCCCGGTGGTACAGGTGCGCGACTCCAATAACAAGATAGAAGTAGATGATGACGATGATCCGTCCATAGCCTATTCAGGGCCGATGGCCATCCTGGTCGACCGGTTCAGTGCATCAGCTTCCGAAATATTCTCGGGCGCTATGCAAGACTATGGCCGCGCGCTCATCATCGGTACGCAAACCTATGGTAAAGGCACAGTACAAAATGCCATCGACCTGGACAGGGTGATCAAACCCTCGATACGCGATATGATCGCACAGGTTGGGGGTAAAAACGATAAAAATATTTCGACCGGCAGCCAGAGCAAATTCGGCCAGCTTAACCTGACCATAGCCAAGTTCTATCGCATAACCGGCTACTCGACTCAGCACAAAGGCGTAACGCCCGACATTAAATTCCCTTCGCTGATACCATTGGATAAATACGGTGAGGACACCGAGCCTTCGGCATTGCCTTTCGACATCATAGCCAAAACTGATTTTACCAAAGTGGGCGATTTCAGCGCCGTAATTCCGCAACTGACTAAGTTGCACGAAGAGCGTATGAGCAAGAGCCCGAGCTACAAATACCTGATGGAAGACATTGCGGACATCGATAAACGTGAAAACGAAAAAAGCGTCGACCTGAACGAACAAAAAATGAAGAAGGAACGTGAAGAAGAGGAAAACAGGAATTTTGATCGCGATAATGCCAAACGAGTTGCGCTGGGCTTTAAACCGATAATAAAAGGTGAGAAAGCGCCGAAGGACGAAGACCTGGATTTCTTAAAGATCGAAGCAGGGCAGATATTGACCGACTATATCAATATGGGCGGCAAATACACCAATACTCCCGTTAACCAGCAATAATTCCCTTTTGCCATATAACAAAATATCCCGGTCGTACCGGGATATTTTGTTTAAAAACTGCTTGTTTACATTCCTGCCATTTTGTGCTGCCCCATCATCATCAGTGAAGGATTGATGCGTAAATAAACCTCGAAACCAACAGGCGTGCTCCCGTACAAACTCTGCAACGGCGACGGGGATATATTTAAAGTTGCCTGTAAGCCCCCCGTAATATTGGTTTTGCCAATACCTGCCAGTATCCGGTTGACACCCAGGGTAAGGGCATTGATATTGAAATTGGGATTTAGCGGATAGCCGCCAACAAGGTTCAGCTCTTCGGCATCTTTTTGTACATACTCGTACCGGCCATACAAGGCAGTTTTGTGCATCTGCCAGCTGCTTTCGAGCAGCACGGAAGGCAGGGTTTTATTATTATCTGAGAAATGATTTTGCCCGTAAACCAGCGTAGTGGCAATGTAGCTGTCGCTGTTCAGCATTTTGGTAAAAATGGCCGAAGCGGTAAACCGGTCGACATTCTGCTGCGGTTCCAGCAGTTCGGGACTGTGTATCCAGCCGTTGGATACCTGAAGAGCCCATTCATCCGACGGGTTGTATGACAGGCGGACTGAATAAGAATCAAACCTCGGCTTGTCAAAATTGTAGCGGTATTCGTCCGGCTCACGGCCCGTAAAGATCGATCCCTCCAGCTTAACATTGCTTACCCTGAACCCCAGCGTAGCTACGCCAAACGTAATGTGCGTCGCATCGGCATAATGGTGCGTCAATGGGGCATCGGGATCGTTCATAGCCGAAAGCCGGTGCATAAATACCGGTGGACCCAGCGCCGGTTCGCCCGGGTAACCTATCGATAGCGACACATCGGCATCCTTAGCGATCCGCTGCGTATAGTTAGGGCTGATCTCGGCAAACAGGTCGTGCGGATGCTGAACATCCACCAGCGGTTTCCCTTTATACGATTCACCGGTCTGGTAAAGTAAAGGATAACCGCCCGGCCCGACAAGGAACGGGTCGAACGAGAACATAGTATTCACCGAAAAAAGGCCGTTCTTTCCCACTTGTCTTTGCGTCATGGCCATAAACCAATCAGGAGCATCGAGCTGGCTTCCGCCCCGGCTTCCTGATTTAAAAATATCCTGGTTGGTATACCTGATAAAAAAGCTGCCGTGCAGCATGGTCATCCACTTTTTGCCGTGGATCATGTAACCGTACATCGGCGTTTGATCAGGTACCCATGATGTTCCCGATCCATCGCGGTTCATGGGCAGATCAAGCGAATACTGGCTGTTCATCATCTTCATGTGCATGGCGGTATCCATGTGCATAGCGCCCATATCCATTTTCATGGAAGTGTCCATTTTGGTTTGGGCGAAAGCCGCTCCGCCCGAAAGGAAAAGTAATACAACAATTATTTTAATATGATTCATCTGTCAAAATTTAATCGTTAGCAAATCATCCTTCAGCCGATAGCTGAAAGACAGAATTGAAAAAATAGAGATCAAATGATGATCAGATCCTGAAGGTGCAGTTAGTAAGGAAGACAGGAACCTGCCGAAGTTTTAATGGAGGATCGGAATAAGTTTCCTGCAACGTTGCTTGCTTGTTCTCAAAGTAAGTATATGGCAGGTAGAAAACCGGCAGATCGGCATCAAACAGCTTAGCCTGTTGCAATGTCGCCTCCGACTGGTGGGCATCTTTGAGCTTGATCTTAAGATGCAGCACCTTGCAGCACTGCATTTTACCGGTTTCGATGCTGTTGTCGCATTTCTTTGCAGCGACATCGATGCCTACCGACGAAAGCCTGCTAAAACAATAATGCAGGTTAAGCGCAAAGCCGGATACCGTGCTGATATACAGCAGCATGAGCATTACGGCGATTGAACGTTTCAGCATGGTTCAAAGCTACTTCTTTACATTACTATTACCAACCATTCCGCATCAGGTTTATGTAAATTAATATCTTAGTAACGTAAAACCACGATTATGAAAAGGACTTTTCTTTGCCTGGCTGCTTTGCTGCTGGCATTTGCATCCCAAAACAGCTATGCACAATTGCTGAAAGTACCCCAGCTCAGTTCGACACACACCATTATACAGGACCTGGGATTAGGTAAGATCACGCTAACCTATTCGCGCCCTAATGTTCGCGGGCGCAAAATATTCGGCGCTATGGAACCTTACGGCGTGGTATGGCGCACCGGTGCAAATGCGGCAACCACCATCACCTTTACGGATGATGTAACCATTGCCGGTCATAATGTGCCGGCCGGAGAATACGGCCTTTTCTCTATACCCGACCCGAACGAATGGACCATCATTCTGAACAGGACCTATAACCAATGGGGCGCTTATACTTACAAGCAGTCAGACGATCTGCTACGCTTTAAGGTAAAGACCATTCATTATAATGACACGCTCGAAACGATGACTTTCCAGTTCAATGACGTCGATCAAACTCATTGTGAGCTCGAGATGCGATGGGAAAGTATCTCCTTTTCCTTCCCGATCAGTACCGATGTGGACTCGAAGATCATGGCGAACATCGACGACGTAATGAACAATGACAAGAAGCCATATTTCGATGCTGCCCTTTATTATTACGAGAACAATAAAGATCTGCATAAAGCCCTGGAATGGATCAGCACGGCTGAAAAAGAACACCCGGAGTCGGCATTTTATAAAGTTTGGAAGGCCCGTATTCAGTTGAAAATGGGCGATAAAGCCGCTGCACTTGCAACAGCACAGGAAGGCCTTAAACTGGCTAAAGAACAGAACGACCAGGAATATGAGCGCCTGAACCAGGGTGTGATCGACCAGGCGAAAAAGTAGAAGTTTGTTTTTACGAAGTTTTAGAAATTTCGTAAGACTTGCCCGGAATTGCCAGGCTGATGATCCACGCGATAATGATCACCAGGAAACAGCCTATGGCATTGAGCCACAGGTAGGCGATCACATTGTAAAATCCCAGCAGGCAGATGATGCCCTCGCTGATCAAGGCTGCAATGAACACCGCATTGCCGCGTATCCTTTTCAGGAAAAATGCGACGATGAACACGCCCAGGATCGTCCCGTAAATATAGGACCCCAGCTCATTCACCGCCTCGAGCAGGTTGCCCATTTTACCGGCATATAGCGCCATTCCGATGCAGACCAGTCCCCAGAATATGGTTGCCAGGCGGGATGCCGCAAGATAAGTCTGGTCAGACGCGCCGGGATTAATGGTCCGTTTGTAAATATCCACCACGCTGGTTGATGCCAGCGAATTGAGCGCACTTGCCGTCGAGCCCATGGATGCGAGGAAAACAATCGCAATGAGCAGCCCGACAAGTCCGCGGGGCAGGTAATGCGTCACAAAATCCAGGAAAATATAATTGGTATCGTTGCTTACGTCAGTCCGGCCGTCGAGTTTTTTGATCAGATTCACCGCATCCTTTCGTATCGCTGTCTGCTGGGCGTTGGCCTGCTTTAACGCCGTGCCGGTAGCGTCTATACGGGCTTTGTCGCGGCTATCCAACGCCTGTGCGTACTTATCAGCTGCTGCTTTCTTTTGGACAAAGGCATCTGAATATCGCTTTTCAAGAAAGGCATAGTCGGGGCCGTACCGGCTTTGCTTTACCTGCTGAACTTCATAACGGTTAAAGAAAAGCGGCGGCTGATTGTACTGGTAAAAGGCAAACACCAGTATGCCGATCAGAAGGATCAGGAATTGCATGGGCACTTTGATCAGCCCGTTCATGATCAATCCCAATCGGCTCTGACCTATAGAACTGCCCGTCAGGTAGCGGCCCACCTGGCTCTGATCTGTACCGAAATAGGATAACTGCAGGAAAAACCCGCCGAGTATGCCGCTCCAAACCGTGTATTTGTTATTGGGGTCAAACTTCCAGTCGATCACGTTCATCCTGCCGAGTTTGCCGGCCACGTGCAGCGCTTTGGTAAAGCCGATTCCTTCGGGTAACAACTTTACGACGATCACTCCTGCCAGGAACATACCCGAGAAGATGATGGTCATTTGCAGCAACTGGGTATAGGATACGGCCTTGGTGCCTCCGTACACCGTGTAAAATATAACCAGTCCGCCGATGAAAAGCGTCGTATAAGCCGTATTGATATTGAGTATGGACGAAAGAATGATGGCCGGCGCATAAATACCAATACCTGTCGAAAGACCCCGCTGAATGAGAAAAAGGAAAGCCGTCAGCGCACGGGTTTTGAGGTCGAAACGCTGCTCCAGGAACTCGTAGGCCGTGTAAACCTTAAGTTTGCTGAACATGGGCACAAAAGTGGTGCACAGCACAATGGTAGCCAGCGGCAAGCCGAAATAGAACTGCACAAAACGCATCCCGTCCGAATAAGCCTGACCTGGCGCTGAAAGGAAAGTAATGGCGCTGGCCTGTGTAGCTATCACTGACAGCCCCACGGTGTACCACGGCATGGAGCGCCCGCCGACGAGGAACTGGTCCATGTTTTGGTGACGGCCGCTTTTCCAAACGCCGTATACCACGATGGTTAATAATGTAGCTATCAAAACGATCCAGTCGATCAGGCTCATTGCACGGAGAGAGGTTGAAATAATTGCTGACGGTGAATATCAGCAGTTTTTTTGGCAATTCAGGCTAAATTGTCAATAAACCTTAGCGAAATGACAGGGTGACGAACCAGAAAAGGAAGATGAGAAACACCAGCCATACGATAACAATGCCGTAAAACTGGTTCCAGCTTTTGATGAAAGAGGGAAGGTCGGGATCAGCGTTCTTCACGGCTGCGGCCCCTCACAAAAACCCTGAGGAACAATCCGGCAAATAGTAAGCCTATGATACCGCCGATAAAGATCCAGGTATAGCCGCTGTTGGAAATTGCCCCGGTGAAAAGGCCGCAAACCAATCCTACAACATAATACAGGTAATCGTAGTTTTTTTCTTCTTCTTTTGCCTGGTGTTCCATGACGTACTTATTGATAACGGAGCAAAAGTAATAGTTTATCTAAAGTATAACAATAGCGCGATATTAAAATATACGTAAGCCATTTTTTGATGGCGGCCAACTAAGGATTAGCCCGAGGCTTGCTCAGCAGGTTGACGAACAAACGGTATGCACCGGGCACGCCTGCCGGCAGTTGTCTGAAGAAGGCCAGCGAGGTATATACAAAACGCCCTTTGCCGTATTGCGCAGTGATCAGTGAACCGTCTTTGGGCTCTTCGCCGGGGTCGTGCATTTGCAGCACATGGTGATATTGCGGGGCGGCATCCTTGGTAAAGTAGAGGCCCCGCTCCTGCACCCATCCGTCAAAATCGGCCTGATCAATTTTATTGGGGGAATTCATAACGGGGTTGTTCGGATCTATCACGGTAACTTTCGCCGTTTCGTCGGTTACGCGTTCATTCACCACCCTGAACGGGTAGGGCCCGAT
>DASZWG010000069.1:0-5798 GCA_035546675.1 Mucilaginibacter sp.
CCGCAATACCGGGGTGCAGCACCTATCAACTGGGTACTGATCAACGGGGAAAAGGAAAGCGGCGTGACTACCTTCTTTATCCGGCAGGACATTGATACGGGTAATATCCTGTTTACCGAAAAAGTCACCCTCACCGGCAAAGAAACCGCAGGCGAACTGCACGACCGGCTGATGCACAAAGGTGCGGGATTACTGGTTAAAACGGTAAAGGCCATCGAAAGCGGCCGGTATACCGAAAATCCGCAGTCGCAACTGATGGCGGGTATAGAACTGAAATCCGCACCTAAAATCTTTAAGGAAGATTGCAAAATTGACTGGGAGCAGCCCGCACAAAAGATATACAACCTGATCAGGGGACTTAGCCCTTATCCTGCCGCTTTTACTACACTCAATGGCAAGGCATTAAAGATATTCTATGCTGAATATGAACAAACCGATTCCGGAATACTTCCCGGAGGCTTTATAACGGACAATAAAACTCATTTGAAATTTGCGGCAACCGATGGCTTCGTCAGTCTGACCGATGTGCAATTGGAAGGTAAAAAACGCATGGGTATAGAAGAGTTTTTGCGGGGTGTAAGGTTGTAAAGACTATTTCTCTACAACTTTGGATTCATAAGCTTTTTCCAGCTTCTTTGTGTGATTTTTTATCTTTTCCGCGTCATTAGAAAGCGATATTACACTTTTACCGGCTGATATATTATCCTGCTGATACTGCTCAATGACAGGTAGGGTAGAAGCCAATTCCAAGGTT
The DNA here is from genome assembly GCA_035546675.1 of Mucilaginibacter sp. GTDB lineage: Bacteria > Bacteroidota > Bacteroidia > Sphingobacteriales > Sphingobacteriaceae > Mucilaginibacter. Next base: position 755 of record DASZWG010000069.1, read on the forward strand.
AAATAATAATCATCGGCTATAACCTTATCACTTTGTACTTTAGCAATCAAAGACTGGTAAACCGCTGTTTTGTTATCATAATTTTTTTCGCTGGCTAAGATCAATTCATGAAGCCGACGTTTCAAAACTGTATCACTAACACGGTCTAAAATGCTCATAGCTGATGAGTAATAATTCTTTGATTTGGAATCATAATTCAAAAAATCATTAAGGCTATCCGTTTGTGCAGCATTAAAATGATCCATTTCATCTTGCAGCTCTTTCAGATCGGTATTCTTTTTCAAAAGATCATCATAAATAGCATCCACCAGGTTTCCGTCCGCGCTTCTTTTACTTAACAGGCTAAAATCCTTGCTGTCATCCTGCAATGGCTTTGGTGTTTCTTCTTTTTGTTTTGTGTTATTTCGAGCAGGTTCACGTCCGCATGATGTGCAAATTGAAGATAGCAGAAAAATAGCCAATAGAAAGGTCAAAGGTTTCATAGCCCAAAGTATCAGGTAAATAATTATGGAATAGACACTGTAACTGTAATTTTGTTACATGTCTATAACTTATTCAGCTCCCCTATCAAACCTTTGCTCAGCTGATTGAAATAGCGTTTTACGCCAAAGCCCATCGCCCATTGTATACCGCGCGAAGCATTGGTCAGGAATACTTCGTCCGCTTCGTACAGGATATCCGGTTTGATCTGCGCTTCGGAACAGGGTATAGCATTTTCACGCGCCAGTTTGATCACGATGTTGCGCATCACACCTTCAATGCAGCCTTCGCTTAAGGCGGGCGTATATAAATGGCTTTTGTACCAAACGAAAATATTGGAGTTACCCGCTTCGCAAAGATTGCCGTTCTGATTAACAAGAAAAACTTCATCGAGGCGGTTCTGCACTTTGTAGAGGCCGGCCATAACGAGCGGGAGCGAACTGCAGGTTTTGATATTTGAAAGGTAATTGATCGGTTTTGGTACATCATTAAATATATCCATGATCAAGCCCTTCTCATTCAGGAAGTAGCGGGGTTCATCCATAGGTGTCAGTTCGAGACAGTAACCCATTTTATTTTTGGCAGGTGCATAAAAGCCATCCGCATCACGGTATACTGTAAGGCGCAATCGCCCATGCTTTACCTTATTCCTGGCGGCCAATTGCTCCACTTTCTCTTTCAGGAACCAGGTGTCCATCTGCGAATAACCGTCGATCTTCAGCGTCTTCATACCGCGTTGCAGCCTGTCGGCGTGCAAATCGGCAAATTTGAGCTGTCCTTTCATCAGCCGCATACTTTCGAATAAGCCGTCGCCATACCGGAAGCCACGGTTAGCTACCGAAAGCAGTTTGCTGTCGGCAGGTAACAGTTCGCCATTGAAGTTGATGAGCAAAGGCATCATATAAGCCCCTCCTCTTTGATCATACCGGCGTATTTGCGCCATTTTTCGAGCACAGCAGTAAAATCATCAGGCAGTGGAGCTTCAAAATGCATGTACTTTTTAAAAGAGGGATGCACAAAACCCAAACTTTGCGCGTGCAGCGCCTGGCGCGGCATTATATCAAAACAATTCTCTACAAATTGTTTGTATTTGCTGAAAACCGTGCCCTTTACTATTTTATCGCCGCCATATGTCGCATCGTTAAAAAGCGGGTGCCCGATATGCTTCATGTGCGCCCTGATCTGGTGCGTACGGCCGGTTTCCAATTGACATTCGATCAGGGTTACGTAATTCATCCGCTCCAGCACCTTATAATGGGTTACCGACCATTTTCCTTTTTCCGGATCGTCATAAACAGCCATTACTCGCCGGTCGCTTACACTACGACCAATATAACCGCTCACAGTACCATCGGTTTCAATATCTCCCCAAACCAGTGCGATATATTTACGGGTAATTGAGTGTTCAAAAAACTGCCGGGCCAGGTAGGTCATCGAACGCTCGTTTTTGCTGATCAGGAGCAGCCCCGAGGTATCCTTGTCGATCCGGTGTACCAGCCCCGGGCGACCGTCGTTACCAGGCAATGTCGGTAATTGCTGAAAATGATAGACCAGCGCGTTCACCAGCGTACCGGTATAGTTATTATACCCTGGATGCACAACCATGCCTGCCTCCTTATTCACAACCAGCACATCATCGTCCTCGTAAACGATGCTGATAGGGATGTCTTCCGGGTAAACTTCCGTATCGCGCGGCGGGTGCGGCAGCACAACCGAAATGATATCCAGCGGCTTTACTTTATAGCTTGCCTTCACCGGCTTTTCATTCACCAGGACATTACCCTGCTCTATAGCGTGCTGAATACGGTTGCGCGAGGCATTTTCGATCCTGTGCATCAAAAATTTGTCGATGCGCAAAAACGACTGGCCTTTGTCAACAATTATCCGTAAATGCTCGTATAAATCTTGTTCTTCCTGCTCTGGCAGATCGATCCCGGTTGTCATTAAGGGCAAAAGTACTCGTTTTTTAAGACTATTAGTATTCGGCAAATACCTATTTAAATTTATGTTATGAAAAGAATTACAGCTTTTATTGTAGTGATCCTGATGACCTTGATCGCATTAAGATCGAATGCACAAAACGCCTTCTCGCAACTGATCAAATCGGGTCCGGATGATGCAAATAAATTACTAAACGCTTATGCGGAACCTTTGTTTAAGGGTTTTGGAACAGGGATGAACAGCGGCTGGAATAATACGGCAAAAACTAAAAAGTTCCTTCACTTTGATATTCGCATCACCGCAACAGGGGCATTGGTACCTGTTGCGGATAAAACTTTTGATGTTACCAAAATAGGGTTGTCTAACCATATCGGACCGGCAGACCCTAATCAAACCATTACGCCTACATTTGGCGGCGATAAAAATGCAGCAACGCCGACGCTTAATGTCTACGATGATAATCATCAAAAGGTCGGTGATTTCCAGATGCCAGCGGCCCAGATCAGCATTATCCCGTCGCCGCAGATACAACTGACCATCGGCTTGCCTAAAAATACGGATGTAACGGTACGAGGTATCCCCCAGATCAATTTCGGCAGCAATGTAGGTTCCGTTTCGATGATCGGTTTTGGTTTAAAGCATGATATTATTCAGGACTTCGTAGGTAAAAAGGCAAGCAAAGTAATTCCTTTCGACCTGGCCATTGCTTTCGGATACAGCCGGCTGAATATGGATGCCGCGCTTAATGTCCAGCCAGACCAGGGAGCGCAGCCAAAGGACAACCAGCAGGCAACAGATTTCAGCAATCAGCACTTTGCAGGTCATTTTAACAGCTTTATAGCTCAGGCCATTATTTCTAAGAAATTGCTGTTTTTTACTCCTTTCCTGGCCGTGGGTTATAATACGGCAAGCGCCAATGTTGCAGCAGTTGGTAATTACCCGGTTACTACAGGTGCAAATCTTTCCGGTCCAACATATACCACGTTCACTAACCCGATCAATATCAGCGAAACCAGCATCAGCGGTTTCCGCACGGATATTGGCTTCCAGCTTACGCTGCCGGTTATCCGTTTTTATGCTTCATACAGTATTGCACAATATCAATCTTTCAATGCGGGTTTAGGATTTGGTTTCTAAATTTGCCTGATGGATATTGATCTTGAGATCTTCAGCCCTGTTCACCGGATACACGACCAGTTGTTCGATGAACAGGGCTTAAAAGTTTTTATCAAGCGCGACGACCTTATCCACCCCCTGATATCCGGCAACAAGTGGCGCAAGCTTAAATATCCGCTCAGGCAGGCAAGGGAACAAAACAAGACACACCTCGTTACTTTCGGAGGCGCTTATTCCAATCACTTGCTGGCTACAGCGGCTGCGGCTGCAAAGTTTGGTTTCCGGTCGACAGGCATCGTTCGCGGAGAGGAAGTTAACAATGACGTGCTTTTTCTCTGCCGTCTGCATGGCATGAACCTGCTATTTACTGATCGCGAGAGTTATCACAATAAACCAGCTTTGTTTGAAAAGTATTTTGGGAATGATCCCACAGCTTTTTTTATCGATGAAGGCGGCTCTTCGGCTTTGGGAGCCAAAGGCGTAAGCGAATTGGTGAACGAACTCACGGATAGCTATGATCATGTTTTTTGCGCCTGCGGTACGGGTACCACGGCAGCGGGCATCATCAATGGCTTAGCGGAAAATGGTTTCGCGGCACGGTTCCATGGTGTCCCGGTATTGAAGAACGGTGATTTTTTACGGGCCGATGTTGACAAATACTTAGATAAACCCTCCGCTTATGACCTGCATACCGAATATCATTTTGGCGGATATGCGAAGGCGACAAAAGAGCTGATACAATTTATTAAGTGGTTCGTATCTGTCACCGGCATTCTGATCGACCCGGTTTATACCGGAAAAATGCTCTATGCCATCTATGATCTTGCTGCAAAAGGCTGCTTCTCCGAAGGCAGCCGGATTCTGGCCATACATACGGGCGGTATTCGGGGGTTGTTAGGAATGAAAGATAAATTTTAAAAATGAAGCTCATTTTTTATATACCATTCAAGATATTCTTCTTTCAATGATTCCAAGCTAATATTTTTCCTGAGAAGTGATTTTTTAGGGAGTAAATCTGTAATAATAGTATTGACCTCAAGATTAACAACGCCCTTATCCGTATCGTAACTTCGCATTTTAAATTTCCTGATCGGCTGTCCGGCAGGTTTAAAAAGCTGGCTGTCAAACCTAATGGTATCTTTACCACTTACGCATGATAGGCGCATAAAATCCCAGGCATCCACTGTAACTGAGATGTCATTTGGATCGGGTTTATACTTAGCCAAAAATGAGTTGAGATTTTTGAATCCACACATTTCTTTAAACCATCTGTTTCGATCTTCTCTTTCAGAATCGCTGTCTGTAAACATTTCATATCTATTAACTTTGCGGGCTATTTCCAATATCTCGGCCTTAGTAGGGCGCGACAAAAAAGGAGTTACGAACTCGACATTAAAATTATCCTTAGAAGCATTTAATGCTGCCAATAATTTTTCAATCCGAACTTTTGAAATTGTAGGATAGCCGTCTACATTAATATTGTTTGTATCTGCAACAGATTTGCTCC
>DASZWG010000070.1:0-6916 GCA_035546675.1 Mucilaginibacter sp.
ATGTGGATGTCTATCGCCCCTCTCATGCCGATTACACCTACCAAACCAAATACGGCATCCGCGACCATCGCGGTGGCGGGCGTTCGTCGGCTCGTGAAACTGCCGCGCGCGTGGCAGCCGGGGCCATCGCCAAACTGCTGCTGAAATCGCAAGGCATCGATATTGTGGCGCACGTAAGCAGCGTGGGCAGGATCAATGCACCGAACGTTGAGATCAAAAGCGCGGACGAGTTTATCGAAGAACGCGAAAAGAACATCGTCCGCTGTGCCGATCCGGCGACAGCCGAAGAAATGATCGCACATATCGACGCCGTCCGCAAAAGCGGCGACACCGTAGGCGGAAAGATCACTTGCTACATCCGTAACTGCCCCGTAGGTTTGGGCGAGCCGGTATTCGATAAGCTGCATGCCGATCTGGGCAAAGCAATGCTGAGCATCAATGCCGTGCACGGCTTCGAGTACGGATCGGGCTTTGAAGGCAGCGAAATGAACGGCTCCGAACATAACGATATTTTTATGCCCGGCAGTCCCGGCGAGATCAAGACCCGCACCAACTTTTCGGGCGGCATACAGGGCGGCATCAGCAATGGCATGCCCATCGAGTTCAGGCTGGCGTTCAAGCCCGTGGCCACCATTATGCAAAGCCAGCCGACGATTGACAGCCAGGGCAACGAAGCCGAAATTTCCGGCAAGGGCCGTCATGATCCCTGCGTGGTTCCCCGCGCAGTAGTGATCGTCGAGGCGATGGCCGCTTTGGTGATCGCCGATCACTGGCTGAGGAACAGGAATTCGATTTTACCCCCTGCCCTCTAAAGGGGGAATAAGCTAAAAAACCAAAGCAAATTCTTGCGGGGTTTGCTGTAAACCTTGTGTCAAATTATCGGAATTTTTTGCCTGCTTTTTGCTTTATGCTTTCGCCTTTCTCCTTTTAGCTAAATTTGATCAATGCTCACCTCTCCTGTCCAATTATACAAAAAAGCCTACAGCGGACTTTCGCGCAATAGCTGGTACCTGTGCTTAGTGATGTTCATCAACCGGAGCGGTACGATGGTGATCCCGTTTATGACCATTTACTGCCGCCACGAGCTGCATTTCAGCGTGAGCCAGGCAACGCTGGTGATGGGCGCCTTCGGAGCAGGGTCCATACTGGGCGCGTTCATCGGGGGAAGGATCACCGATAAGGTCGGGTTCTATTACGTGCAGGTGATGGCGCTGCTCATCGGCGGGGTGCTGTTCATGGTGCTGGGCTACCAGCAAACTTTTGCTTCGGTAAGCCTGGGCGCATTTATACTGAGCGTCTGCAACGAGGCATTCCGCCCCGCCAACTCCACGGCCATCGCTTATTACAGTACGGATGATAACAAAACACGTTCGTTCTCGCTCAACCGCCTTGCCGTGAACCTGGGCTGGGCCTTCGGCGGTCTGCTGGGAGGGACATTAGCCGGTATCAATTACCATCTTTTGTTTTGGGTTGACGGCAGCACCAATATTGCGGCCGCGTTGCTGCTGCTTCGCCTCATACCGGCGTCGAAAGTGGTAAAGCAGATCAAACAAACCATGACAACCGGTACCGCCGCTTCGCCATACCAGGACGGCGTTTACCTGGCGTTTATCGCCTGTGCGATCATATTCGCCACCTGTTTCTTCCATGTATTTACCATGCAGCCGCTGTATTATAAAGGCCCCTGGCATTTTGACGAGTTCTTCATCGGCTCGCTGATGGGTATCAACGGGCTGCTGATCGTTGTTTTTGAAATGGTGGTCATCCACAACCTCGAAAACAAGCGTCACCCGCTCAATTATATATGCATCGGCACGCTGGTGGTGGGCACGGGCTTTGTATTGCTCAATTTTCTTCCCGCAAGCCATTATTCGGCGCTGGTTATACTCTTATTCATCTCCCTGGGCGAGATGCTGGCCATGCCTTTCATGAATTCGTTCTGGATCATGCGCACCAATCCGGCCAACCGGGGGCAATATGCGGCCATGTATACCATCGCCTGGTCGGTGGCGCAGATCATTTCGCCTTTGATCGGCGGACAAGTTGTAACTTACTCCGGTTATAAGGCCTTATGGTGGCTCACCGGCGCCATGTGCGTGTGCGCATCAGCCGGGTTTATGCTGCTGTTCCGCAGGAACTTTAAAGAAAGGCGCATACCTATCGAAGAAACCGTATTCTGATGAAAAAAACGTTAATATTTGATCTCGACAACACCATTTACCCCGTGAACGCCATAGCCGGTAACCTGTTTGCAGGGTTATTTGCGATACTGGACGAGCATGCGGCTATGATTAACGCCGGCGCACCGGGAAAAGTGGACCGGATAAAGGAAGAAATGACCCGCAGGCCCTTCCAGTATATTGCCGATAAATATGGCCTTGATAATGAAATACAGGATCGGATGCTGGATATCCTGAGGAATATGACCTACAACCTGCCGATGCAGCCATTTCCGGACTATCTGCATACGCGGACTATAGCTTTAGACAAATTCCTGGTGACGACCGGTTTCCCGAAACTGCAATACAGCAAGATCGCTCAACTGGGTATAGCGCACGATTTCAGGGAGATATTTGTAGTCGATCCCGACCTGGGCAACCTGACCAAAAAAGATGTGTTTGCCGCCATCATGGAAAAGTACCGTTATGTTCCGTCAGAATTGCTGGTCATCGGCGACGACCCGGATTCGGAGATCAAAGCGGCGCTTGAACTGGGGATCGATACTTTCCTGTTCGATCCGGGCAATATGTATCAGTCTATGCCGTCGACATTCAGGTCTCATACGCTGAAAGATGTGCCGGAAGTCCTGAAATAGTTACTTCGATTTTTCCTTTTCCGCCGGCTTAATGACTATTCGCCTGCGTTCGTACCCGAGACTGCCGTTCAGGTCCGTTCCCTCCATCACCACAGAATAAGTTGATGGTTTGCTGCCCGCATACAAGCTGACCACCGCATTGCCCTCAGCATCTGTATTGATGTTCGGCTCCCAGTCGATGGTTGAGCGCAAATCCTGCGTTTTAGTCGTGTCGTTTATTTTATACTTCGGTTTGTAGAATTGTTTGGGCCAGCTAATGGCCAGTGGTTTGTACAAATAAGTGCCGGGAGTGTTCTCCATTTTTAAATCGCCTGACCGCGTGGTGATCTCAACAAAAGCAAACTGTGTAGGATCGATCATTTCGGAGGGAAAATATCTTCTCATGTAAGCAAACTCATATTTGCTCGATGTATTGATTTCCATGCCTTTTATATCCTCGGCGTTATGAAATTCAAGATATTGTCTCATATCAAATTTAGTAAACACCCTCGCTATCATCGTGCCGTTAACGATCAGTATGATGTATCTTCTGTTGGAGAAATAATAAGTGCCTGTCCAGTAACGCACTTCTCTGAACCCGGGAATATTTTCCCTGAACAGGTCCAGCAATGATTTTTTCCCTGCTTTTTCCAGGTCTTTTTCATCCAAAACGATATCCGCATTGCCCGGCCCGTTCAGATTCTGCGATCCCGTTACGATCTTTGAAGCTTTTACCACCACTTCTTTCAGCGTATGCCCCCCGGGCGGTATATTTTCAAAAACATCTTTTTGAATGACATCACTCTTTACATAGTTCATCAATGTACTGTCCGTATTTACATACCAGGGTACAGGAACGGGCATATCCGGCACTTCGAATTTCGGTGGTGTATATTCGTCCACATCGATATTCACATTGAAATTGCGCTTGTTGGTTTTGAGAAAGAATATAGGCGTATCCACCCTCGGAAAATGACCGAATGCGAACCGGCCTTCTTTATTGGTCAACGTATCCATCAAAATGGACGGTGATTTGGAGAACAGCACAATATCCTGCTTTTTTAAAGGCTTGCCCAATACATTATTCACCCGTCCTTTGACTGTAAAACCTGTTTCCGGTCCATAAGGCATGGCGGCATTTAAAGGCTCATACCGTACCCAGCCCTGGGTGAGCAGTAAGTTATCCACCGCCTGCCTGGATGAGTCGCTATCCAATAAATAGTATCCGGCGTGCTCTACATAGTTTTTCACGTCGGATGTTAGCAGCATCCGGCTGAGGATATCATCGCCGTCAAGGCTATCCGTTTTTACCTGCGCATCATCCGTGACCGAGAGGGAGAAATTTCCCGCAACAGGTCGTCCCAAATGGTCGGTAACTTTAAGGTGAAGCGCTACACTATCCTTCGGGGCATATACTTCCTGTCCGGGTTCGATACGGATATGCAGATCGTCGTTGTGACCGATATAAACCAGCCGCTCGTTCAGGGGCCTGTCTTGCGTGGTTTCGAGCATAAAATGTACAATACCCGTCGGGAAAAGCCGTTTGGAAATCCTGCTGTGAATGATATGCCCCTTGTTAAAGTCAACAATGGCTGCATAACAAATAATGCCCCTCGCCTGCCCTAACAGGAAATAACTATCGCCCGACCGGGCAATATCATCGCTGGCGGCCAAAGTCACTTCAAGCGAATCCTTATCAGCGAAATTTTTTAGCCTGAGCATCGTCCCCGAAACGTCGGTTGCGGGCAAAGGATATTCTTTTACCGCGCCGCCGGGCAACGCCAGTTTTGCGGTATACTTTTTCCCGTTCTCCGCAAAAAGATCGAAACTGCCGATGCCGTTATAAAAAGACCGGAAAGTGGCCACCTGCTTCTGGTCCTGGTCGGTTATAATGCCTGCCACCGGAACGCCTTTGCCGTCCTCTCCGACCGCTTTAAAACCAATGTGCGCGGTAAAACCGGCCACCATTTCGCCGCCTTCGGGCAAAAACTGCAGGTCGGTATCACCCGGTGGGTTTATGGTAAGCGGGATCGCCGCTTTTTTGGTGCGCGCCTCATTTTCTGCGATCAGGGTAACCTGGGATGCTTTCCGCTTTAACCCGAAGCTGATGTCCATGATGCCCCGGTCATCAGTTTTTATTTTTTGCCTGTACAGGGTCTTATTGCCCTGCATAACCTGTATGCGGAGCAAACTGTCAGTCAGCGCAGATTTATTCATGTCGGTGAATTGCAGCATGGCGTGGATATGCTCCTGGTCATTAGCTAACGAGGAGCTTACTTTTTGGGTCACTAACCATCCGCTTTCATTAGTGCCTGCTACACGGATATTTTTATAAAAAAAATGATCGCTTCCAAAATTGCGCATCCAGTTGGTGTATGCCCTGAAAACGTAATTGCCGGCTTTGAAATCCTTACCGTTCAGCGCGATATTACCCCAGCTTATCCCATTGTAAACTTTGAAAAGATACTGCTTCACTACCCTGCCGCTGTCATCTGCTATGTCGGCGTGCATCAGGCCGCTTTTTGCCGAAAGCAGATGCGTGGGTGCATTGAACAGGTATGCCTTAAACCACACCGTATCGCCCTGTGCGTAATAGGGTTTATCGAATTGGATAAATATTTTTTCCGGCGGATCGGCCTTCAGCAGGCTATCCTGCTGTTTTTTATAAGTGATCAGCTGTTTCGGAATATCCCCCTGCTGGGCAAGGCACAGCAATGGACTTACCAGCAAAATTGTACTGAGTAAGATGGATACGCCACAGGTTAATAGCTTTCTCAAGCTGACAGGTTTATCAGCCTAATATATAACGAATTAATTAGTTTTGCAATAGCCTTGTAGTGACCAAAAGCTGGCCGGTATGACGCATCACATGTTCGGCAGCATGGAAAAGCAGGCCGATCACCGTCGAAGGGACCTGCGACCTGCCAACGCCTCGGGCTTCGGTAAGCATACTTTCGCTCGTATTCCGCAACTGGCCGATGGCAATATCCACCTGGCGGGCAAATGCTCCAACCAATTCGGCAGAATCAGGCGCATTGGCTGTTTCGCGGCCTTCCATGGCTAAGTAATCCAACTGGCCCTGGTTTAGCATTTCGCCGCGGGCGTACGTAAAAAGCCGGTCGAGCACACCGGCCAGATGCTGAAGGTGGAATGCAGGTGAAGCCATTCCCGAAGGTTTTACCCAAAGAAAGATATCGGGGAAGCCGATCATCATAGCCTCAACTTCCTCCCGCGATTGCAAAAGCGCATGTGCTACCGGCTGCAGCAAAGGGGGCACCCCGTCTACCGGGCCGCGCAGCCAAACCTCTCTTTTAATGTTCCCGTCCAACGTCTCAATTTTTTTACCAAAGCGGCATTTCAAATTTAAAGCAAAATACTAATATTGTATTGGTACGGCTATTGCTTTAAAACCTTGCGAACGACTAAACAATCATTATGATCATACACTATAATGCCAAGAAATTCTCTTCCGTTGCTTTGGCATTGATGTTTTTTTCACTGATAGCCACTTTCAGCAGTTGCAAAAAGAAGCGGGCCCCGATGGGGAACCTGCTCTATAAACGTACACACAACCCGGTATTTAAAAATGCCGATCAGCAGGATTTTGCCGTAGTTTTCAAAAAAGTACTCGAGGTGAATCAACCCCTGATGCCGAACCCGGAACTGATCAGCGATTACTATAAAAGGAATGATTACGAGCCGACTTTTGTAATGAACCACCTCTGGAACGGGGATATCAGCCTGATGGTCCGCGATTACAGGCAGGCATACCGCCATGGGCTGAACCCGGAGTTATACCAGCCCGACAAGATCAGTGCTCTCATGAATAAATTGCGCAGCAAAAAAGGTATCAAAAGCATTCATGAGGCTTATTATGATATAGCCAAGCTGGAAATGCTGACGGCCAGCTCATTGATCGATTATTCAAGCGATCTGCAATATGGCGTTATCAGTCCCAAAAAGATATTTTCGAGGTATTTTATCAAAACACAGCGCCCCGACAGCGCATCCATGATGCAGGCGCTTGATGTGGCTGACCTGAGAACCTACCTCGATACCATCCAGCCCAAAGATCCGCAATACCTCGCCCTGCAAAAGGCTTATCTTGACGATTACAAGGCC
>DASZWG010000071.1:0-4212 GCA_035546675.1 Mucilaginibacter sp.
CCGCAATACCCGGTACAACCCATTTAATGAAATTTTTCATTCGGCAGACGTATTGAGATTTAGTTGATTAATTGATATCCTGGCCATCCTGCAGCTTCTTCACCATCGTATTCACGATGTTTTTATTCGCCGGATCGGGGGCCTGTGCCTGCGCTTTCAGTGCATACGTGAGCGCCTTTTTGTAATCGCCCACGGCCGAGTAGCCGCGCGCCATCCCTGCGTTGGTTAAAAACTGGTTCGGGTATTTGTCGTAAGCAAATTTGAATGCTTCCAGCGCCTGCTGACCTTTTTTCATGCGCGTCAGGCCGCGTGCATAGAAATACAACTCGTTCATGTTGCCGTAGGGGTAAGCCTTCTTCATCACATCGGCAGATTCCTGATCCTTGCCCATTGCCTGTAGCACCATGGCTTTTGTACTCCATGCGGTAAAGCTTTTATCACCGCCGAAGTTGACGCTGGTTGCCGTATCGGTCCATAACAGCGCTTCATCCAGGTTGACCTTGTTCTGGGCGCAGTATTGAGCCGCCTGGTCCCAGGCTTCCCAGCTAAAGCCTTTTTCGCTGCGCAACTCTCGCCTGAACGATGCGAGTTGCGTGCCGACCACATCCACATCGATCCTGAACGGGATCATCAGCTTTTCCCATTGCAGGGCCACAACGGCGCTCGACGGTGTTTGATCGATGAATTCATACTTGAGCCATTCCACGCTTTTATCGAGCGGCACGGGTTTTACTTTGACGCGCAATACATCTTCGTCGGGCCGGTAAAAAAAGCTGCCCCACGAGGTGGAATTTTTAGAAAAGATGAGTGTGCATTCATTCGGATCATAGGCGATAAAGAAGCCGTATTTACCGGCGGCAAGCGACTGTCCTTCGATCTTTACATCGGTCGAGAATTCGATGGTCGTATTCTCATTGGCCCCGGCGCGCCAGGGCGCGGCTTTAGACGGGCCAAACCCCTGGTTGACATAACCTACGGAGATCAGTTCGCCCCAGATATGGCCCTCTCTTTTTTTAACTCCTGGCCTGCTATATGTGATGGTGACATTGGTAATGCCGATCCCCTCGCTCACCGAGGCTCTTTTGTTTCCGCCGCTTGGCAGCGAAGTAAGTTGTGCCCGGGCAATATTGGCCGAAGCGAGTGTGATAATTGCCAGTGCGATACCGGCCGTAAGTAATTTTTTCATGCGAAACAGGTTGAAATAAGTGAACTGATGCTGCTGACCGATGAGACCGTGCATTTCAGGCCGTGCGATAGCAATGGCCCGATAGCCGATGCCACGGCTGCAAGTTTTTCCAGAAAATAATGCAATAACATAATTGGTCCTGGCAGTATTTTCCCGTAAAGTTTGGCCGCGACAGACTCCTTTACAAATCATTTCAACGCCATGACCCTTATTTTTAGCCACTTACCGCGAAAGGTCAATAAGCGGGATTTTGCCGCAACGGTTGAATAAATGACCCGGACCGTTGAAATACACCCTATAGTGAATAAACTCTTTGTACTTTTAGAAATGCAATTTTTGAAGAATAAGTCGGCCATCGTGCGGTTGCAATGGATGATATGGATAGCCGTATTTCTCATCATTTTCTTTTCCATACTGCCCGAGGACGGCGTTTATCACGCCAGCATCTTCAGCGTTACCAGCGTTGCCTTTTATATGCTTGTCATTTACGGCAACATCCTGTTCCTGTACCCGCGGTTTTGGGAAACGGGGCATAAAGTACAGTATGTGATCTACGTCGTTATCCTGCTGGTTGGCGGCGGACTGGGCCGCAGCTACTTAGTCATGTTCCTGTACAATAAGTTTATAGCGGCAAAACCCGAGGCTATGACGCTGGGCATGGCGCTCAACTACATCATAGCCGGTGTACTGAATTACATGCTCAGCTTTGTTTTTCGCATTGCGCTGGCTTATTTCAGCCTGAAACAGCAGGCCGAAGAAATATTGCTGCAAAAGAGCCAGGCTGAGCTTAACCTGCTGAAATCGCAGGTTCAGCCGCATTTTCTGTTCAATACGCTGAATAACATTTATTATGAGGCTTACCGCGAAGCGCCGCGTACAGCGGGCCTGATCGAAAGGCTGTCGGATATCATGCGCTACTTTGTGGATGAGAGCCCGAAGGACGAGGTATCGATGCAAACCGAGGTCAATTTTATCGAGAATTATATCGCGCTCGAAAAGATCCGCATCCGGCATAAAACGGATATCAATTTTGTGAAGGATTATAATTCCGATTCGCGCATACCACCCATGCTGCTGATGACCTTTGTGGAAAATATCTTCAAGCATGGTATCGATAAATCGAGCCGGGAAAACAAGATCGACATTTCGCTGATACAGCGACAGGGGAATTTACTTTTCCAGACCTGTAACAGGATTCACGATAAAACGTCAAAAGATGTGGAGCATGGGTTCGGGATAGAGAACTTGCGGAAGCGGCTTGCCATGCTTTACGGACCCAGATACGAATTGAATATCGAGAATAACGGTCAGACATTCACCGCGTTTTTAAAAGTTCCGATAGCATGAGCCTGCGCTGTATTATCATAGACGATGAACCCAATGCGGTAAACCTGCTCGCCATACTGATACGGCAGACCACTGATTGGGAGCTGATGGCCAAATGCTACGATGCGCTGGAGGCGATGGCTTTCCTGAAAAAGAATAAGGCCGATTTCATATTCCTCGATATCAACATGCCGCAGCTTACGGGTATGGAGCTGGCGGCAATATTGCCGCCCGAAACCAAGATCGTATTCACCACCGCCTACTCGGAATATGCCGCCGAAAGCTATACATTTCAAACCATTGACTACCTGCTGAAGCCTATAACGCTGAAGCGCTTCATCGCCTCGACGCAAAAGATCGAGTCTTATTTCGGGAACAGGAACGTGACCGATATCCCGGCAGCACCTTCGGCCGAAAAGGAATATTTTTTCATCAAGTCAGGGAAAACGCTGAGCCGTATACGGCTCGAGGATATTTTGTATTTCGAAGGCGAAAAGGAATACGCCCGTTTAGTAACGACCACCGGTCAACTGCTGATTTACCGCCGGCTGAAGGATATTGAAGAGCAATTGCCGCTGCCTTTTATCCGGGTGCATAATTCGTATATCGTCAACACCAGGCAACTGGAAAAATTCCAGGATAATCATATTCATATTGCCGGCAAACAAATACCCGTCAGCGAAAAGTTCAAGCCTGATTTTATGGCGGTGATACAGCAAAGGATGTTTTAATCTGTAAAAGCCTCACTTAAAGTCCTCTCCTTTGGAGAGGATTTAGGAGAGGTCATCTCGCAAACAACTGCCCTATATCCTTAAATGCTTTAAACTCCAGCGCATTGCCCGATGGATCGGAAAAGAACATGGTAGCCTGTTCGCCTGGCAGGCCCTTAAATCGGATGCCCGGTTCGATGATAAATTTTATCCCGAGGCCCTTCAGTCTTTCAGCCAGCTTTTCCCATTCTTCCCATTCGAGCACCACGCCGTAATGCGGTACGGGAACATCGTGCCCGTCGACCGGGTTGGTATGATGCCTGGCTGCATTTTCGGGCTGGGGTTTATAATGGATCACGAACTGGTGACCGTACAGGTCGAAATCGGTCCATAGCTCATCGGTGCGGCCTTCGGCACAGCCCAGAACTTCGCGGTAAAATTTCCTGGCGGCTTCCAGGTCGTATACAGGTACCGCTACATGGAAAGGCGTTAGTTTATGCATGCACAAGTATAACACTTTACTAATACCTGTATTGGTAAAATTGCCATATTTGCTGATAATGAACCAGGTCTGTTTAATTGAGGACGAGCAAAAGGTAGCCGCTTTTATTTGTAAGGGTCTTGAGGAAGAGGGTTACAAGGTAAAAACGGCCGGCGATGGCAGCGCTGCGCAACAATTGCTGCAGGGTGAAAAATTCGACTTGCTGATACTGGATGTCATGCTGCCGGATACGAGCGGCATCGAACTTTGCCGCCGTATACGCGAAAAGGACAGCACTACCCCTATACTGATGCTCACGGCGCTGAACCAGGTGCATGACAAAGTATCGGGATTGAAGGCCGGGGCCGATGACTACTTAGTAAAGCCCTTTCATTTCAGTGAACTGCTGGCGCGTATCGAGGCCCTGCTGCGGCGCAACAAAAATAAAGAAGACGACCATTTACTGGTTTTCGACGACCTGAAGCTCGACACCTGGAGCAAGACCGCCG
>DASZWG010000072.1:0-2721 GCA_035546675.1 Mucilaginibacter sp.
TGCGATATGAAAAAATCTTTAACCTGTGTCATTGGTTCACGATCTTTACTTTGGCCGTGTCGGGCAAACCATAATTACCTGTAACGACGATCTTATCCTGCGGCGAGAACTTGGGTGATAATATCTCAACACTGTCGCCCGATTCGATCCCTTTGGTAATGGGTACTTTTATCGCAGTAGTAGGATTAATGAGCTTCATTACCCAAAATTCTGTTTGCGTTTCGTTTGACAGGATGGCTTCTTTGGGTAACGAGGTCGCATTACTTTGTTCCGATTTAACTATTCTCGCCTTTGCCACCAAATTTTCGGGTATCTGTTCATTGGCATTGACCCTGATCACCACGCCCTGTGTTTGCGCGACCGTATCGACCGATGGCATAAAAGATGCTACACGTCCGTCTAATTTTTGCCCGCCCGGCAGGGTAAGTTGTATGGTTTCGTTTTGTTTAACATACTGCCGTAGCTCGTACGGTAACTGCATCAGGAAGACAAAGCTCGACCGGTCGCTGATGGTTGCCAGTGCTTCTCCGTCCTGTACATAATCGCCGGCCTGGTGGTTTAATTGCGATATATAACCCGGTCCCGGCGCTTTGATCTTGTTTATTCCCGAGAACTTTAAAGTGGTATCCAGCACATTAATGCTGTTGCCGATCACTTCCGCTTCCTTGGTTTTTATGGTGAACAGCAACTCGCCTTTGTTTACAAAATGACCCGGTTGAACATATACCTTTTCCACATAACCGTTTGTGTTCGATTTGACATAGTTTTTTTGGAGAAACACCGAGGTCGCATTCAGGTCGATATAATCGGTCATGCTGCCCTGGCCAACCGTGGTAACGGTAACGGGTGTTTGCGCTTCCACCTGGGATGTGTCGCCATCATCATCGGATTTTTGACCGCTTTTGCACGAGAAAAGCAGCAGCATGAGCCCGGCCGCCAGCAGTGGCAGTTTAAAAACGGGATATGCGGAAATGAATTTTTTCATATTACTTGTTCCAGTAGTTTAACTGGTTGATCAATTGTAATTTATTGATGATGGTCTGTGTTTTCAGGTTCCTTACAGTCAGGTAATTATTGATGGCCAGTATAATATCGGCAATTTTTACATCCCCTGTCTCAAGGAGTTTAGTATCGGCTTTTATGAGGCTTTCTGTATATCTGATCTGTTCGTTTATCTGGGGCAGCATCTTATCGTTCTCATTGATCTGCTGCACCAGTTGCGCTATTTGCTGATGGTATTGAACATTGAAGAAGGCCTTGTAATTTTCGCGGGTCTCCTCTTCGAGCGAAAACTTTTTATATTGTAATTTTCGCTGCCCTCCGTCATAGATCGGTATCGTGAGGGTGAAACCAGCGCTTGTGCCGAAGTTTTTATAGGCCTGCCCCAAAAAATCGCTATTGTAACCTGCATCTGCAAAGATGTTGGCCTTGGGCTTATAAGTATAATCCAGTTGTTTGCGACTGTTCACAATTTTCAGGCTATCCAGCTTATACTGCGTAAAAAAGATGCTGTTGGTCATGTCTGGGTAGTTTGTTTGCTGCAATACGGGCTCTGCCAGGTCGGTAGTGGTTGTATCGGCTATACCAGCCATGTAATTCAGTGTGGCGTAGTCATTTTTAAATTGCAACCGTACCTGGGTAAGCTGTAGTTGTTGCTGTTTCAGCGTCACCAGAAAGGTGAGATAATCGCTTTGCCGGTATAAATTCGATCGGGTCAGTTTTTTGAGCAATTCCTCTTCCGTATTCAGCAAACCGACCACTTCCTGGTTGAATTTAACCTGCTGCAAGTCGCCATAAGCTGTAATATATTGACCTGTAATAGCTTTTTTCAGATCCTGTTCCGATATTTTAATGGTATTAACGGTTGATGCAGATTGCAGCGTAATACCCTCCAGTTGGGCGTTAAGGTTGTTTTTCCCGACCAGTTGCTGGTTTACCCCTACCAGCCCGTTCAGCGTATGATCGTTCGTTATCGCTTCCGAATAGCCATACCCATTGATGATCGGCGCATAAAGCCCGGCGCTTGTAGCGTTGACCTGTGGTTTATATCCGGCTCTTAGCCGCAGGCTATCGAGTGAGTTAGAGGCTACCTGGTTGCGCAGATCTTTCAGAAGCGGACTGTTATTTTTGGCAACTTCGAGGTAATGGTCAAGCGTTTGGGTTTGGGCAAGCGAGACAGAGTAAGTAGTGATCACACACAGAATAACACTGAAAAATCGCTTCATCAAACAGGATATATGGGATTTGTTTTTGCTAAAATAATGATTAAATTCTGGAAAAATTTGGGATGGCTTGCGCCATAAATGTACGCATATCTTAGAATTTAACCGTGAAAGTATGGTAATGATCTTCAAATGAGTAGTTAAGTCCGAATCCTAAATTTTCGCAAATCTGCTTTGAAATGGTTAGCCCGAGCCCGCTTCCTTCCGAGCCGGACGATTTGTTAAAGCGTTTAAATATTACATCCTGTTGCAGCGCTGAATCGTCGCCTGTATTGCGGATAACCAGCTTATCCTTATCCAGGCTGATATCCATCTTACCACCCGTGTAATTGTGCCGTATCGCATTGCCCAGCAGGTTATTCAGCAATATATCAACCAGGTACGGACTGGCGCTTATTACTTTTTCTTCTAACGCGTAGCTTACATTCAATTCCTTATCCTGGAATATTTCTTCGAACTGGATCATGAGTTCCTCGATGGTATTCTTTAGGTCGATGGG
>DASZWG010000073.1:0-1709 GCA_035546675.1 Mucilaginibacter sp.
GGCGTTTCGGCATGTGCCGTTTGCGACGGTTTCTTCTTCCGCGGCCAGGATGTGGCTATCGTGGGGGCGGGGGATACCGCAGCCGAAGAAGCTACCTATTTAGCCAAGTTATGCCGCAAAGTATACATGCTGGTGCGGCGCGACGAGTTCCGTGCATCGAAAGCCATGGTTCACCGCGTGCTTAACACCCATAATATCGAGGTGATCTACAACACGGAAGCTAAAGAGATACTGGGTGACGGGCAGGTGGTGAATGCGTTGAGAGTTTTCAATAACCGGACAGGCGAAGAAAGCACGTTGGATGTGACCGGGTTCTTTGTGGCGATAGGGCATCATCCGAATACAGAGATATTCAGGGACTGGATCGATACCGACGAGAACGGCTACATCGTTACCCAGCCCGGATCGACGCGTACCAAC
This sequence comes from Mucilaginibacter sp., assembly GCA_035546675.1. Classification (GTDB taxonomy): domain Bacteria; phylum Bacteroidota; class Bacteroidia; order Sphingobacteriales; family Sphingobacteriaceae; genus Mucilaginibacter. The sequence goes on from DASZWG010000073.1 coordinate 421, forward strand.
GTCGAAGGAGTATTCGCCTGCGGCGATGCACAGGATCATGTTTACCGCCAGGCGGTTACCGCGGCGGGCACAGGGTGTATGGCCGCCATCGATGCCGAGCGTTACCTCGCTGCAACGGAGCATCCGGTTGATGCTTAAACGATGATCTGAATGATTTTTTGATTGGCTATGATCTTGTTGGAATCACAGCTTTCATTTAATCAATTAAATCATAGTTCAGACAAAATTTTTATCGTATAATTGAATTCTCTAAAAAAAACATACCATGGGAAAAGGCGATAAAAAATCAAGAAAAGGCAAGATAGCCATGGGTTCGTACGGCAAATCGCGTCCGCACAAGCCGAAGAACAAAGAGGCTTCGAAACCCGGCAAAGAATAAGCAAAGCCATCCGTCAGCGGATGGCTTTTTTATTTGGTTTCGGATTTTTTACAAGATTTGAAATACATTTTTTTCAAAATCCGTTATCTTCACCACCTTAATTAATTGTTCCTGCCATTATGTTCAAAACTATCGGATTATTCCTGCTCGCCTCATGCCTTTGTATTTCCGTTTATGCTCAGGATAACGACCCCAATATGGGGATCGTCCCGGCGCCGGTGTCGGTAAAAAAAGCCGCCGGCGATTTTGTACTGAGCCAGGAAACCGTAGTGCTGGCCGACAGCCTGGATAATCGCGCCGTTAAATTTTTTGCAGATTACCTGCACGATAAGCTGATGCTGCGCAATCAGCTAAAACTGAACGACGGCACGAGCACCCCGAACAGCATCGTGCTGACCGAAAAAGGTACCGAAAACCTGCCCGACCAGGGTTATCGCCTGTACATCACTCCGCAGCAAATTGTGATAGCGGGCAAGGGTGCGGGATTGTTTTACGGCATCCAGACCCTGATACAACTGATCCCGGCCGACAGGACCGCTTCGATCAAAATCCCGTGTGCGCAGATCGAAGATTACCCGCGTTTCGGCTACAGGGGACTAATGCTGGACGTTTGCCGGCATTTCTTTTCGGTCGAATATATCAAAAAGACGCTCGACCTGATGGCTTACTACAAGCTGAACAATTTTCACTGGCACCTGACCGACGACCAGGGCTGGCGCATCGAGATCAAGAAATACCCGAAGCTGACCGAGATCGGCAGCCAGCGAGCACAGACCGTCATCGGCAATTACCACGACCGCACCCCGCAGCAGTATGACAATACGCCTTACGGCGGTTATTATACCCAGGACCAGATACGCGATGTGGTGAAATATGCGGCTGCACGTTATATCAATATCGTGCCCGAAAT
>DASZWG010000074.1:0-4345 GCA_035546675.1 Mucilaginibacter sp.
TTGCAGTGTTTTTGCGCCGAAATAGCCGCGGCAATATCCATCCAATGCAGCAAACGCCCTCCCATCAGGTTATTTAGCGTATTGGTATCGTTGGGCAATACCAGTTCGTTCATTACCGTGAGCGATTCTTTGGGAGTTTTGGCGTTCATGCTGAAGGGTTTTGCCGCAAATATAACATAAAAGCCTGCTTAGAGCGCTACGCCTGTATTCTCTGTCTAAAAGTTTGCCCGATTAGCGCAAATCTGTTAGCTTAGACGCTTTCAAATCATAATATCTTCAACATGAATCTCTCATTAAACCGCAGGCTGTGCGCCTGCATCCTGGCGGCGCTGCTGATCGCTCCGTTGACCCGGCTGTATGCCCAGGACAAAAAAGAATACGGCAGCCTCGAAGAAGCGATCATATCAGGCTTTAGCAACCTGGGCGGCAAAGGCGGCCCGCGCAGCCTGAACTGGATAAACGGCGGCGATAAATACTCGTTCATATCCGGTAACGAAATACACACCTTCGACCCGAAGACACTATCGGAATCGACCGTTTTCACGGATAAGGGCCTCACCTTCCCCGGAACGGATAAGCCTTTCAAATATGAATCTTTCCAGTGGTCGCACGACTCGAAACATATCGTATTTAAAACCAATACGCATAGGATTTACCGCCGCTCGGCTACTTCTGATTATTACATCTACGATGTGGATTCTAAACAACTGCAATTAGCAGCTAAAGACGCGCGCACCGCCGAACTGTCGCCCGATGGCTCGATGGTGGGTATAGAGCGCGGCGGCAATATGTACGATTACAACTTTGCAAACAGTAAGGAAACCCAGCTTACCAGCGATTCGACCAGCGATAACGGCATCTTCAACGGTCATTACGATTGGGTGTATGAAGAAGAATTCGGCCAGGCGCAGGCATGGAACTGGTCACCGGATAATAAATATATCGCCTTCTGGCAGTTTGACGAGCGTCCGGTGCCCGAGTTTCAGATGACCAATTTTGAGGGCCAGCACCCCGAATATGTCCACATCCCTATTCCGCAGGTGGGCGATAACAACCCAAAAGTACGGATCGGCGTGATCGATGTACATACGGGCAATAAAGTTTGGCTCACACCCGACGAGACCGGCGATTTTTATATCCCGCGTATTTACTGGACGAGCGATCCCGATGTACTCGCGCTGATGACGCTCAACCGCGCGCAAAACCACATGAAGCTGTATTTCTTCAATGTAAAGACCGGCGAGCATCATGTAGTGCTGGAAGAGCAGAACGATACCTGGGTGGCCATATTTAACTTTTACACCAACGTGAACGATATGGTATACTTCCCCGAGGGTTTAAGGGAATTTTTCTGGGTGTCCGACAGGTCGGGCTATTACCACATTTATCGTTACAACTACGACGGCAAATTGCTGAACCAGGTGACCAAAGGCGACTGGGACCTGATCAAGGTGACCGGTATCAACCCGAAAACCAAAACCATCTATTACCTGTCGGCCGAGGCCTCGCCGCTGGAACAGCAGTTGTATTCCATTCGCTTTGACGGGAAAAAAGAAACCAAACTGACGCAGGTGCCGGGTTATCACGACATCGATATGTCGCCCAATACCAAATACTATATCGACGATTACAGCAATGTTAGCACGCCGCAGCACGTGCAGCTATCGGACGACCAGGGTAAAGAGCTGAAAATGCTGGAGGATAACAAAGACGTGAGCGATTTTATCAAAGCACACGCTTACTCCCCTACCGAGCTGTTCAAGTTCAAGACATCCGACGGCGTTGAGCTTGACGCCTCGATGATCAAGCCTTTTAACTTTGATCCGGCCAAAAAATATCCCGTCGTGATGGATATTTACGGCGGACCGGAATCGCATGCGGTATTCAACCGGTTTGGTTCGAGCGGATGGGCGCAATGGCTGGCGCAGAACGGTTATATCGTAGTCGACGTGAACAACCGGGGCATTGCCAATTACGGCAGCAAATTTCTCAAGATCGTTTACAAGCAATTGGGCAAATGGGAAAGCCACGATTTTGTTGAAACGGCAAAATATTTATCAACGCTGCCTTATGTTGACAGCGCGAATATGGCTATTATGGGAGGAAGCTATGGCGGTTACAGCACTACTTTTACCCTGCTAACCCATCCGGGTGTATTTAAAGTGGGTATTGCCAATTCGCCGGTTACCGACTGGAGGCTGTATGACGATGTTTACACCGAGCGTTATATGGGCCTGCTGAGCGATAACGAGGCCGGGTATAAACAAAGTTCGGATATGACCCACGCCGCCGACCTGAAAGATCACCTGCTTTTGATCCATTCGATGAGCGACGACAATGTGCACCCGGCTAATACCATGCAATTGCTTACCGCGCTGACCAATGCCGGCAAGGACGCTGATCTGAGGATATACCCTCCCGGCGCGCACGGTGCGGCTTACAACTACCAGAGTTACATGCTGATATCGAACATCAGTTTTCAGTACCTGCAAAAGTACCTGAAGGGAGTATGCGATCAGCCCAACCTGAACGCGAAATAGTGTTTATTGAGGACCTGCGAAGTTTTAAGGACATCGCAGGTCTTACTTTTTATCGGCATATAACTCAGTCCGCTCTTTTCAAATTATGCCCCCATCCTGCATAATACAGGATGAACAGGTAAATCGGCAGCAGGATACCATATGCGAGCCGGTTCGAATAGATATCAGCAAGGTGGCCGTACAGCAGCGGAATAAGTGCGCCTCCCGCAATGCCCATCACCAGCAGCGATGAACCGATCTTGGTAAATTTACCCAGTCCGTTAAGTGCAAGCGGCCAGATGGCAGGCCACATCAGCGAATTGGCGAGGCCCAGCAACGCAATACAAAAAACAGAAACGTACCCGTGGGTGACCACCGCCATGACGCTGAGTATACAGCCGAGAATAGCCGATACGACCAGCGCGCGCTGCTGACTGATGTATTTAGGCATGCAAAGAATACCTGCGATATAGCCTACGATCATGGATATCATGGTGCAGGTGGCGAAGAACCTGGCGGTCGACAAAGGGATATGCTGTGACGCGCCGTAACCAATGATTGAATCGCCGGCCAGCACTTCGGCGCCCACATAAACAAAAATGGCGATTACACCGAGCAGCAGGTGCGGGAACTGGAAGATGCTGGTTTTACTGGTGTTGGCCAGCGCGGTTGTTTCATCTTCTTTTTCCGTATCGATCTCGGGCAAGGTCGAGAAATATATTAATCCTGCCAATATCACCAGCGAGATCATAATACAGATATAAGGCACGATAACCCGAGAAGCCAGTTCATTCAATAGAGGCACTTTTTGGGCGGCATTCAGCGAAGCAAGCTTGGCATTTAACTGGTCGATATTCTTCAGCGCGACCGACCCCAGTACCAGCGGCGCTATGGCGCCCGCAACTTTATTACAAATCCCCATAATGCTGATGCGCCTTGCCGCGCTCTCAGCCGGCCCGAGCACCACTACATACGGGTTGGACGCCGTTTGCAATATGGCCAGCCCGGTTCCCTGTATGAAAAGTCCAGCCAGGAAAATAGCATAAGTACGGGTTAGCGCAGCCGGTATGAACACCAGCGCCCCGACTGCCATAATGACCAGGCCGACTGACATGCCGTTCTTAAAACCGAATTTACGAAGCACCCATGCCGAAGGGATTGCCATGACCAGGTAAGCAATATAGAAAGCTGATGCCACCAGGAACGACTCCAGGTTGTTGAGCTGGCAGGCGATCTTGAGATACGGAACCAGCACCGAATTGAGCCAGGTAACAAAACCGAAAATAAAAAAAAGGATACCAATAATGGCTATCGGGCTTATTACAGCACGTTTTTGCGATGAGTTTAGAGCAGGGATTGTTTCGGGCATACTAAATGAATTACTTACTGCAATATCAAAATAATTCTACTAATTCAAGTACGCTTGTTAAAACTTTTTAAAAAAATTAAAAAAGTCTTAGCGTTTTATCATCGTATCATCCGCATTTAAACTTTCTTCTTCGGTGTTTTCAGCCTGGACCATTTCAGTATCCGTGGATAATTTCCCTTCTTTTGTTAAGGCAGGCGCTACACCAAGCATGCTTATTCCCGCTGCGGCGAGCAGCATAAACAGGATGAGCGCACTAATGCGCAATATCTTTTTAAATCGTTTCATCTGAAGGATCTTTATGGTGATGACAGCAATGAAGCACAATGCAGCATCACATCATGAATATCATAAGTGAATATGACCGCGATACGCGGTTAAGCCGGAAGAGGGTGATCACCCAAGGCGAATTGCATGTTCATCATCTGAATTTTGAGGGATAGTTTTCAAATGATAAAAC
>DASZWG010000075.1:0-11159 GCA_035546675.1 Mucilaginibacter sp.
GGCAAACACGTAATAATCTTCCATGCGCGCCAGCACCAGCTCATCCAGTTGAACTACCTCGTCTTTTTCGAGGTTGGCCGATTTAACGCGGGCCGTCAGTTCGTCCAGGTTGATCTTTTCTTCAATAGCGCCGATGGATAATATCTTTTCGTAACGCATTTCCTTGTCCAGCTTGCCGATGAGCGCCATATCGGTATCGAGCGAGCCGGCCAGTTGTTCCAGTATGTTCTTCAGCAATGCGTTCAACTGCCCGCGGGTAAGCCCGATGGAAGCGATCGACCCGATCAGCTTCTCCAGGTTGCGCAGCTTGTTATAGTCGGTTACAGCCTTGGTGGCTATCTGTGTAATTTCTTCGGGTGCATAAGGTTTGCAATGGTAGCCCACGTTCTGGCCCGCCTGCTCCACGATCTCGTCTATCGAGCGGTCGCTGTAGGCGGTAATAAAGATGATCTCGGCCTGCGCGTCCACCTTCCTGATCTCGATAGCCGTCTCCAGCCCGTTCCAGCCGGGCATGCGCATATCCAGGAAGATCACTGCATAGGGTGTGCCGTTCTCCACGGCTTTCTGAACCCTTTTCAGCCCGTCCATACCGTTCGAAGCCTTATCGACTTTGAACGCCGGGATACTGGGAGTACGGGTTACCAGCAAAGGTTTCGTATTACCGAAAAGCACATCAAAGGCATTATCCATGTCTTCCTGTTCTTCGGTGTAATTGTTCGGGATCAGAATATCCTCGATATTATCCCTTACCATTTCCTCATCGTCTATTACCAGGACGGAGGTATTAACTTCGTTCATCTTAATGGGTACAATCGCTTTAGATTCAGCTACTTTTACGCATATCGCTCAATTAGGTTATAGCTTTCCCCCTAAAAATTAAAGTGTTGCAACACCGGAAACGGTACCGGTTTCCGAACACGCGCTTATTTGCATAGCTTTGGTACAATACCATTTACGGAGGATAGCCTATGCATGCGTTCAATATCAAAGAGATCATATCAGTGACGATGATCCTTTTCGCCATTATCGATATCCTGGGGGGTATTCCCGTCATCATCGAACTGCGGCAGCGCACGGGTCATATCCAGTCGGAAAAGGCCTCCGTCGCCGTGCTGGTGCTCATGATCGGTTTTTTGTTCGCCGGTAACGAGCTGCTCGATATCATCGGCCTCGACATACCCTCGTTTGCCATCGCCGGATCGCTGGTTATCTTCTTTATCGCCCTCGAAATGATACTCGGTATCAAGGTGTTCAAAGAAGAAACACCCGAAAGCGCATCCATCGTCCCCCTGGCGTTCCCGCTGATCGCCGGCGCCGGAACCATGACCACCCTGCTGTCGCTCAAATCGCAGTACCAGACGCAGAACATCGTTGTGGGCATTGTGCTCAACACGCTGGTGGTGTACCTGGTGCTCAAAAACGTGAAATGGCTCGAAAAGCTGCTCGGCAAAACCGGCCTCAGCATCCTGCGCAAAGCCTTCGGCGTTATCCTGCTGGCCATTGCTATCAAGCTGTTCAGGAGCAATACGCATTTGTGAGCGGGGAGTCCGCAAGTCCGTAAGTCGGAAAGAAGGCGGGCACTATACACTATCATTCACGCCCGGGCCTCTGCCTGACCTGTTTGAGCGCTTAATCCATTAAATTACAGGTTTTTGCCGTTTACACTATGCCTCAAAATTTGAGAGCTTTATTCATTCTGCTAAAAAATAGCGTATAAACTGCTATAAAACAGGTGGTTAATGAAAGGTGAACGTCTAAAGAAAATAGCACTTGTTTTTACCGAAAAATCACAAAATCAACACTTTTGATCATTTTCAGAACACTTTTGAGCATTTATCGGCATGTTTTCGCCATCAAAACCGGCTTAGTGTATTGTATTCCTTTAGAGACTTTTCGGGGTGTTTTAAGGGCCTGTACAATAAGCCGGTGTTGCCCGGGTTGAAACGGTGAAAGATCGTTTCTAATCAAGCAAAAGGGTGTCACACTGAGCTCCGTCGAAGTGTGAGCGCTGGCGTGCACACCATGCTTTTCTTCGCTGAACTCAGGCAGGCTCCGGAAACGAGGAAACAAATGTCAGCTATCAGCCTTTAATATGTTTCTAAGCAACTCGTTCGCTTTGCCCCTTGCCCTCATGATATCGATAGGCATAACAATAGCACAAAAACCCCCGAAAAACCATATCCCGTCGTACATTTTATTCAATATGGATACAATTACCAGAAAAGAATATATCAAAAGAGGCGGGTAATACCTCCAATAATAGTTCAGCGTCAAAAGCTTCCTGTTGTTCGGCTCATCGCTGATCACAAATTCTCCTCCATCCAGCATAAATTCAAAATTTCGTCGCATAAACCAGCGAGTGTCTTTAAACGACACCGATCTGTCGGTAACATGCGCGGCAACATATTTTTTGTCTTTTAATTCAAACTGTATTCTGGCGCGAATCTCGTAGTATTCTAAGTTCGTTGGGGCGGAAGTGTGGAATTTCAATGTAAAATTCATTTGAGCTAAGGCTTGCCTAATATAATGAATTTTATCGTTTCCCCTGTTTCACGTGTTGTGGTTTTAAACGGTGAAACATTCTTTCTAAACAAACAAAAAGGGTGTCACACTGAGCTCCGTCGAAGTGTGAGCGCTGGCCTGTATGAACCGACAAGCTTAGCATGACAGAGCCCTTTCCGCCTTTCACCTCCATGTGTCCTGGCTCTTGATTCCTGGCTCTTGACTCTTAATTTCCGCCAAAATCCTTAACTTAGATACGCTATGGAAGCAATGCTGTACATGCTGATAGCGACCCTGTGCGCGGCGATGGCTGCGGCGGCGGGTACGTTTTATATATCGCGCAACCGGCTGGTCAAGGCCCGCGTGCTGAACGCCGAGTTCATCAGCCTGCTGTTGTCGCTTTGCAGCTTCGGCCTGGTCATCTCGGCGGTGTACCTGGTACTGGTGGATCATATCGTCAGCCAGTGGCGGTAGGCATCTTAACTCCCCATTCAGGGGGTTGGGGGGCTTAATCTCGCCACAAACATCGTGTCCGCCCGGCGTTCGTAGCCTTTCAGTACTTTGCTCTCTTCCAGTTTCAGGCTAAGTTCTTTGGTCATGAATTCGACCGCATCCTCATTTTCGACCCTGAACACCGAGCAGGTGATGTAAATAAGCGGTTTGCCGGGTTTCAGGTATTTCACCACATTGCGGGCGATGTTTTGCTGCAACCGCTGAAAGAAGGCGATCTTCCCCCCGTCGAACTGGCTGATCATTTCGGGCGTGCGCCCCCAGGTGCCCGAGCCGCTGCAGGGCGCATCGAGGATGATGCCGTCGAAGGCGTAATCGTGCAGTACCGGGTCGGGATTTTGGGTCAGGTCGAGCAGCTTTTTCTGGTAGCGGTTCAGTCCCGCGTTGCGGAAGCGTTCGTCTAAGTTAGCGAGGATGGATTCGCGGATGTCGGACACCACGAGTTTGATGTCCGGCTGCTGTTCGTGCAGCAGCAGCGATTTACCGCCCGATGCGGCACAGGCGTCCCACCAGGCTTCGCCGCTGTGCGGACGGAAGTATTGCGCCGTTTGCTGCGATGAATGGTCCTGCACCTCATACAGTGCGGGCTGCAGCACGCTGTCAACCCGCGTGCCGTTGGGCAGCGCCAGGCAGTTGCTGCCTTCGTCCTTAAAAGCGATACCCGCTTTGCCGAGCTGTATCTTCACCTGCTGTTCCGAACCGCGGCGAACGCGGATGTACAGGTCGGGCTGCGTAAAAAACGAGCGGAGGAAGGCATTTTTGTCGATCCCGGCCGATAGCTCCTTCGTCCAGGGGAACACGTCGTCCAGGTCAAAGGCAGGGTAGGCGGTTTTTACCAGCTTCAGCTTTTCATCAATACCGAAACTGGCGCACAGCGCCCATTCGGGTTTAAAATGCTGCAGGAAGGAGTTGCTTTGCGTATTGCAGAGGAATTCGGCCACCACGAGGCGTTCATCGGCGGGCAAACCGGGCAAGGCGCTGCCTAAGCGGAAATAGTTGTAGATGAGACGGCTGGCCACCTTGCGGTCGGTGGAACCCATTTGCTTGTTTTGACGGTAAAAAGCTGCCAGGAACTTGCTTAAGGGTGTTTCGGCGGGGTAGTCGTTCAATATCCGCTGAAACGTCTTAAGCTGGTTCAGTGCCTTCATTCCGCTTTTTTTAACTCGAAGTTATCATATTCCATGATATTGACACGGGTATTGATCCACCCGAGGCCAGGTTTTTTTTCAAAATGATAGGTGTTGAGCAAACCCTTGTAATCGATACGGCCCGGATCGGCGGGACTGCCGGGATCGGCGCCCAGCATCTGCCCGAAGATCATTCCCTCGTCAAAACCCATCAGGGCGTAATGGTTAGGCTCCATGTTGTAGGTATCGCGGTAGGCGCGGACGAATGCGGCCACTTCGGGCGATTTGTAATCGATAAGATTGGTGGTGGTGAAATGCGCCTTGATATCCATCATCAGCGAAGGCCGGAGGAACGACAACTGAGCCCATTCCGGGTGACCGAAGGTAACCACCGGGTACTTTTTGGACAGCGTATCGAGCGAGTGCAGCGTAACCACCAGGAACTGCTGATCGGTAGCCGGCACCACAAACACGTTATCCTTGCTGCGCGAAAGCTCGGGTATCAGCGCGGCTAATTGTCCGCTGGAAATGACCGGCGATATGATCTTTATTTTGTTATGGCCCAGGCTGTCGATAGCCTTTTTGAACGGGGTGATGTAATTGTACTCGCTGCTGAAACCCGACCGCAGGATAAATATCTTTTGTGGCCTGTAATGCTTGTGGATGTAGATGGCCGCATCACGCGCGTGGTACTCCAGCGGGGTGGCCACGGTAACTAAATTGGAATTCCTGATAGCCGACGGAGCCGACGGCGACAGCGGCGAAACGATCAGCTTGGGCGGCCCCGAAAGGATATCGGCAAAGGCGTGCAGCTCTTCGGGAAACACCGGGCCTATCACGATATTGCTGCTGCGTATGGCGGCATTGTAGGCCAGTTGCTGTGCATCGGGCACCAGGCCCTTCGTATCGAATAAATGCAGTTTGTAATTATAGCCTTTCGCGGTAAGCGAATCGAGCGCCATCTTAAAGCCCTGGTAGTAGTCGAGCGAAAGGTCGGCGCCTTCCAGCGCACTTGCGGTGTACTGCGCGCCGGGGTTCAGATCGTCCAGGTTGAGCGGCAGCAGCATGGATATGCTGGCCACCTGCGGACCGGCGGTAGTTTTTTCAACGGTCTTTTTTTCAGGCTGCAGTTTGACGATAGGGTGCTGGGTCTTTACCGAAGGATTGGTCACGGTCGGGCGCACTTTGGGCGAGCACGCCGCCATCATCAGCGCCATGCAGGCCAAAAGCAGCCTTTTATTCCCACTCAATGGTTGCAGGGGGTTTCGAACTGATATCATACACTACCCTGTTTATTCCCTTTACGTTGTTAATGATCTCGTTAGATATTTTGGCCAGCAGGTCGTACGGCAAATGGCACCAGTCGGCTGTCATACCGTCCAGCGATTCCACCGCCCTTAGGCAGATCACGTTCTCGTACGTACGCTCATCGCCCATTACGCCTACCGATTGCACCGGCAAAAAGATGGTGCCCGCCTGCCAAACCTTATCGTAAACAGCGGCAGCACGCAAATTGTTGATATAAATTGCATCTGCCTCCTGCAATATACGCACTTTTTCGGGTGTAACCTCGCCTAATATCCTGATAGCCAGTCCCGGACCGGGGAAGGGATGCCTTCCTAAAATATTCTGGTCGATGCCCAGCGCTTTGCCTACTTTGCGTACCTCGTCTTTAAAAAGGGTGTTCAGCGGCTCAACCACTTTCAGCTTCATAAAGTCGGGCAACCCGCCTACGTTATGATGCGATTTGATGGTCGCCGAAGGACCTTTGACCGAGACCGATTCGATCACATCGGGATAAATGGTGCCCTGGCCCAGCCATTTTACATCCTGTACCTGGTGCGCCTCGTCGTCAAACACTTCGATAAATACGCGGCCGATGGCCTTGCGCTTTTTCTCAGGATCGGTCAGCCCGGCAAGCGCATCGTAAAAACGTTGTTTGGCGTCAACCCCTTTTACATTCAGGCCCATGTGCTTGTACGAGTCGAGCACCGACTCAAATTCATCCTTGCGCAGCAGGCCGTTATCCACAAATATGCAATACAGGTTTTTGCCGATGGCGTGGTGCAGCAATACCGCCGCTACTGACGAATCGACGCCGCCCGAGAGGCCGAGCACTACTTTGTCGTTGCCCAGTTTCGCCTTGAGCGAGTTAACGGTGGTTTCGATGAACGAATCGGGCGTCCAGTCCTGTGCGCAGCCGCAAATATCCACCAGGAAATTCTCGAGCAGTTGCTTGCCGTCGACACTGTGCGTTACCTCGGGGTGAAACTGTATGCCGAAAGTTTGCGTGCCTTTGATATGGAAAGCCGCAACTTTAACCGTATCCGTACTGGCGATGATCTCAAAATCCTTCCCCAGGCTTACAATGGTATCCGCGTGCGACATCCATACCTGCGAGCCTTCGGGCACCTGTTTGAACAGCGGGTTGCCTTTTTCGATGTAGTTCAGGTTGGCGCGGCCGTACTCGCGTGTGCTCGATTTCATTACCTCGCCTCCGTTAAAGTGGGCGATGTTCTGGGCGCCGTAACAAACCCCCAAAATGGGCAGTGTTTTGTGGAACCTGGCAAAATCGAACATGGGCGCATCCTCCTGGCGAACAGAATAGGGGCTGCCAGATAGGATGATGCCTTTTACGCTGCTGTCGGTCTCGGGAAAGTGATTGAAGGGATGGATCTCGCAATAGATATTGAGTTCCCTGACACGGCGCGCGATGAGTTGGGTGAACTGTGAGCCGAAGTCAAGAATGAGGATTTTTTCTTGCATGGGCAAAGATAGGGTTTAGATGTGAGATTTTGTAGTCCGAAAGTCGGGAAGTCCGAAAGAAAAGCTGCATCTTTTTTGAAGATTTTTGGTTTCTGATCGTAACCTCCAAATTGCTTATCTTTAGGATAATTACCAGTAACCATGAGAGCCGTTATCACATTTTTACTTTGCGTTTCAGCGCTGGGCGGATTTGGTCAAAACAAATCCTACGATTATTGCTATTTGAAGGGCAGCAATGTTGTGGTTTATTCGGCGGCCGACAAAAAGGCAACCCCGGTATTGAATTCCCGGTATGCTTCGGATGCCTGTATCTCGCCCGACGGTAAAACGGTTGCGTATACGGCCATATCGGCTAACGGCGACCGCAACATCGGGCTGATAAACCTGAATACCCGCAAAAAAAGCCTGCTGAACACGGGTAGTAAAAACTGCTACGGCCCGGTATGGTCGCCCGACGGTAAAAAGATCGCATACAATGTATTTAACGATCAGACAAGCAATTGGGCGATAGCGGTGATAGATGTGGAAAATGGCGCTCCATCGGTGATCACCGCGCAATTGACGCAATGCTTTATGCCGACGTGGCTCGCCAACAGTCAAAACATAGCCGTACAGGATATGTCGGCTGTTTATGTTTTTGACCTGTCGGGCACGCTCCTGGGCACCTACGATATCAGTGCGATGATGAAAGGGCTGGGGCCTACGAGCAGCGACAGGTTCATCTTTACCAATAATTACACCCGGATCGTTTTCAGCGCGGAGGTTGATGAACCTTCGGTGGATAATGAAGGGGACCCTCCTTCGGCGGTATTCGCTTACGATATCAGCAGCAAGAAAACGACAAGACTTACACCGAAAGGCTACTCAGCCGACGACATTTGGGTAAAAGGTAACACGGTATACTGCACCGCATACAGCGCTAAGTCAGGCATGTTTGCCGTTTATACCGTCGGCCTGGACGGGAAGAATTTAAGGATACTTTTCCCGGTTGCTTCCAATTTCTCAGCCAAAAACTGACCTGTTATTACAAATGGATCGCGATGGCGCCTTCGTCCACGTTGTCGATGGAGTTGTCGGTTACCAGGTCCGATTTCTTTTGAATGGCCTCCAGTAATTTAGTGGTCGTACCGGTATGCGTGACCGTGATCATCGATTCGCCGGATCCAAACTTCATTTTGGCATCCTGCACGCCGGGGCACCGCTGTATGGCTTCGGTGAGTTGTTTGAGCTTCGCGAAGTTGGCGCCTTTAATGGTGATCTGCGTAGTATTGGCGGTGCCTTCGGCAGCTTTGCTTTTGCCTACCAGCGCATTTACCTGGTCGGCCAGGGTTTTAACCTGCGTTTTGGCGTTAGCAGCGGTATTGACGGCATTGGTACCCGCAGCGCTGGTATTATTGACGCTGTTATTGACGCCGTTAACCGAATTATTAGCTTTTTTAAGCGACTGGTCGTAGTTGAATTTATTTCTTTGAGGGGGCTGTTTAGCCGGGGTAGTCGTTTTTTGCCGGGCCGGCTCCGAGGTTTTGGTCTGCGCCTTCGCAACAACGGCACACAGCATCATCATGCACAAGAGATAAACAATGGGCTTCATGTCAGCTAAATTTTGGGTCAAAAAAATGTACCGGGAGAAAATCAGCATGGCTTTCCCGGCATATCAACGGTTTTAATCTTTTCAATGATCAAAAAACAATTTTGATGCCGTGAGCAGGGGTATTGTCATCATGGCACCACGGATGAACCGGGGTATTTTCATCCAGTTATACAGCTATTATAGCCAAATTCCCATAAGCAAAAACAGGAAGAACGAATTAATTGCCCTGTTTCAGCTTAATGGAAATGCTTCCTTCATTCGATGCTATAACATTATCTTCAGTAAAGATGTCTTTAGACTTCTTTTCCATTTGTTTCAGTAACTTTTCGGTCGTGCCCGAGTGCTTCACGGTGATCACGCCCTTCGAACTGCTGAACTTCATCGTACTCTCGTGCACGCCGCGGCAGCGATCTATATCCTTGTTCAGCTTATCCAGTTTTGCGAAAGTAATCCCCCTGATGGTGACCCGGGTAACCTTTTCGTCCGAACTCTTTTCTTTATTACCGGGTATAAGCGATCCAACCGATTTTACAAGCCCTTTCGCCGCCTTACCTGTGCTGCTTAGCAGTTCGGCGGTTTTGCTCATGTGCGTATTGGTATTGGTCGCCGCCGTGTTTGCTTTGGCGACGGATTTATCGTAATTGAACCTGTTTTTTTGTTTTTTTACCGCAGTTGTTTTAGGCGGAGGAGCCAGGCTCCCGTTTTTAGGAGTAAGTATGACCTGTGCATTTGATGCAAATGCATAAAGGAATAAAGCGCCCGTCAAGATCAGCAACCTTTTCATGCTTTGGTATCGGATTTTACAATAAGGCAGACGAGAGTGTTTCTAAGTTAAGTAAATTATTTAACTTGTTGAAAGAGAATGAGTAATATTTTTTAAAAGTTAATTTTTAGTTATCCTTTTAATAAAAAGGAAAGGATATTAATTGGCAATTACAGCACTTATCCATATTTGTGGAGATCATCGAATTTAAACCTGTGCGTACGATCTGAGTCAAACACATCAATTAAATTACTTCTATGAAACTCATGCTACCCCTTCTTCTTTTGCTGACCTTATCTGCTGCTGGTTTTGCGCAGCAAAAGTCTGAGAGTATTGTTGTCGACGGATTGAAACGCGATTTTATTACCTACGTCCCCGCAGGTATCAACCCGGACGATAAGCCCCCGATTATCATTTCACTGCATGGCAGGCTGGGTACAGCCGAGGGCCAGATGCGCTTTGCCGATTTCAGGCCGATAGCCGACCGCGATAAAGTGATCATCGTATGCCCGCAGGGTATCGACCGTAGCTGGAACGACGGGCGCGGCACGCCGGCTCACGATAAGGGCATCAACGATGTTAAGTTCATTGGGCGGCTCATCGATTACATCGTCAACACTTATCATGCCGACGCATCGAGGGTTTATGTGACTGGAATGTCGAATGGCGGTTTTATGACTTCGCGCCTGGCCTGTGAGCTGCCCGGCCGCATTGCCGCAATTGCTATTGTGGCAGCATCGATGGATAAAGATGCCGGTTATCAGCCGAAACAAGCCATCCCGGTAATGTATATCCAGGGTACCGGCGACCCTTTGGTCCCTTTTGCCGGAGGAGCGATGAAACGCGGCGCAGGAGGAAGCATTTACGGTCACGAAGAGGTGCTGCAAACATGGGCCGCTGCCGATAATTGCAGCGACAAGCCGTCGGTGGTTCAGTTGCCGGTTAAGGTAAAGGACGGCACCAGCGTCACACGCGAAGAGTATGACGGCCCTAACGGGATGCAGGTTATCGGCTATACCATCGTTGGCGGCGGGCATACCTGGCCCGGAGGCACACAATACCTGCCCCGGATGATCATCGGTTCGCTGAGCCATAACCTGAACGCCTGCCAGGTGATCTGGGATTTCTTCAGGCACTTCAGGAAAGGCTGATACGAGGAGGCCGTAAGCGGAATGTTTTTTATTTCAGCGGGAATAAAACGCCGATATTCAGGCTGCTTCTGACGTTCTGGTAAGTTCCGTCGCTTTGCGAAAATACATTCGAAAATCCCGCCTGCCCGTCGTATTCAAAAAACAGGCTTGCCTGGTTGGATAGCGGGAATTTCACGCCGATACCGAACGCGAGACCCGCATCCGTATTGTTGAAGAGCGGTTTGACATCAGCGCTGTTGGATGTTTCGCTGGCGCTGGCCAGGAAACCGACATAAGGCCCGAAATCGAGGTACCAGTTGCGGCGCATGCCGAAATGCCAGTTGGCCATTACCGGGATGGTAAAATAATTAAGGTGATAATCAACCCCGTCTATTTCTGTACCGTCGTTCAGGATCAGGAAGCCGTTTCCCCAGCCTTTCTGATCGTAGATCACTTTAGCTTTAACACCCCATCGGTCCGAAAAGTAATATTCGCCCGAAATACCGAGGTTTACGCCTACCGTATAATCGGCATTTTGGCCCGTGCCCGAATATTGAACGGTCGAGCTGTTTAGGCCTACGTTCACGCCAAATTCACCGCCTGCACGTTGTGCCTTCGCGACTGTACAGAATCCGCTCAGGATGAAAAGTATGATCAGAAATTTTTTCATAGATATGTTACATTACAGTTGTGCAAATGTAACCGAAAGCGTTAATTTCAGCAAGTTCCGGGTTTGCCGGCGCATCAGCGCAGGGTAAATTTGTTCATCA
>DASZWG010000076.1:0-9656 GCA_035546675.1 Mucilaginibacter sp.
GATACGGAGGCCCAATATGACGGAAAAGAAGTGCCCAAACCATCGCACTGGGGCGGGTATGTGCTGAAACCGCGAATGATCGAATTCTGGCAGGGTCGCCCGAGCCGGCTGCACGACCGCATCCTGTATAAAAAAATTGACAATAATAACTGGAAGAAAGTTCGGCTGGCCCCATGAGTGTTGAAGAGATCAAATCATTGCTCACCTCGAAATTCGGCGACGAGGTGGTAGCCGGTGAGGAAACGACCGGACTACAGCCTGCATTACTGATCGCGCCCGACCGTATAGCTGACGTTTGTCTTGAACTTCGCGATAATCCCAGGACTTATTTTGATTTTTTATCCTGCCTTACCGGCGTCGATTACGGGGTTCCGGCGAAGCGCTTTGGCGTGGTATATCACCTGGCGTCCATCCCCTACCAAACAAGGCTTACACTGAAGATCAGCCGGGAAAACGACCGGGATGAAAATAACCTGCCTGTTTTTCCGAGTGTAACGTCGGTTTACGGCGCGGCCAACTGGCATGAACGTGAAGCCTATGAAATGACCGGGATATTTTTTGAGGGCCATCCGGATCTGAGGAAGCTGTTATTACCGGATGACTGGGAAGGATACCCTTTGCGGAAAGATTATACGACGGTTGATAAGTACTATAAGGGAATAAAGATTGATTGATTTCGAATTTCGAATGTTCAATTTCGAATTTAATGGATGCGATAGAGTTAAAAAGAAGAGCGCAAAAATTCGCGGCTGAAATAATAAAATTTACGGAACAACTGCCTAATGGTCGTGCGTCAAATATACTGTGCAACCAATTAATAAGAAGTGCTTCTTCAGTCGGCGCGAATTATCGGGCTGCTTGTAAAGGAAAATCATCAGCCGATTTCATAAACAAAATTGTGATTTGCGAAGAAGAAGCCGATGAATCCATCTATTGGATAGAACTGATGGAAGAATCAGAATTAGTCAAACCAGAATTACTTTCCAAGTATAAGCAAGAGGCAAAAGAATTAACCGCTATTTTCACCGCTATCGGAAAAACGGCCAAACAAAACCCGCGAAATAAAAAATAAATCAATTCGAAATTGAACATTCGAAATTCGACATACGACGTAGCTTTGGAGCGGTATCAGCAGAAGATCGCTGATGCCTCCTCGGAGGAGATGGTGCTCAATATGGGTCCGCAACACCCCTCGACCCACGGAGTATTGCGGCTTGAGCTGATCACCGACGGCGAGATCGTGAAGGAAGTGATACCCCACATCGGTTACCTGCACCGTTGTTTCGAAAAACATGCCGAATCGCTCACCTACCAGCAAACCATACCCTTTACCGACCGCATGGATTACCTGGCGTCGATGAATAACAGCCATATCTGGTGCATGGGCGTCGAAAAAATGCTGGGCATCGATAAGGATATTCCCAAACGCATCGAATATATCCGTGTGCTGGTTTGCGAGCTGAACCGCATCGCATCCCACCTTATCGCTATCGGCACTTATGGCATCGATATCGGCGCGTTTACGCCTTTCCTGTGGTGTTTCCGCGACAGGGAGCATATTATGGGCATGCTGGAATGGGCATCCGGTTCAAGGATGCTTTACAATTACATTTGGGTTGGCGGTTTGTTTTACGATCTGCCGGTGGGTTTCGAGGAACGCTGCCGCGAGTTCGTCCATTACTTCAAACCAAA
Organism: Mucilaginibacter sp.; assembly: GCA_035546675.1. Taxonomy (GTDB): domain Bacteria; phylum Bacteroidota; class Bacteroidia; order Sphingobacteriales; family Sphingobacteriaceae; genus Mucilaginibacter. Next base: position 1,693 of record DASZWG010000076.1, read on the forward strand.
ACTAACCGAACTGGACGAACTGCTTACCGGCAACCAGATATTCATCAACCGCACAGCTAATGTGGGTGTGCTGCCGCTGGATGTGGCCATTAATTATGGCTGCTCGGGCCCGATGCTGCGCGGGTCGGGCTTAAAATGGGACCTTCGCCGCATCGACGGCTATTCGGTTTATCCTGAAATAGATTTTGAGGTTCCCATAGGCACGGGCGAAATGGGCGCTGTGGGCGATTGCTGGGACCGCTACAAGGTGCGCGTGGATGAGATTGGGCAATCGCTGCACATCATAGAACAATGCCTCGACCGGCTGCAAAAAGAGCTGAAACGCACCCCCGATTTTGATCCGCGGGCTAAAATGCCCCGTAAGCTCACGCCAAAACCACAGGACTATTATGTTCGCGGCGAAGGCGCCAAAGGCGAACTGGGCTTTTACTTTATCCACAATAAAAAGGAAGCGCTGGACCGGGAAGGCAACATCAGGCTGGAAGACACCGAGATACCTTTCCGCGTAAAGGCGCGCGGCCCCAGCTTCTGTAACCTGTCCGTACTGCCCGAAATATCCCGCGGCGTCATGATCGCCGACCTGATCGCCATTATCGGTTCTATCGATTTTGTGTTAGGGGAAGTGGACAGGTAGGTGTGCAGATATGCAAATGTACGGATGTGCAGATTATGGCTCCTTAGTCGGTATTGATAAATTAAAAAAGCGACAGGCTAAAACCCATCGCTCTTACAAATCTTTAAATTCCTGAAATCGTGTTCAAAAAGTGTCCTAATACACCTTTACCATGAACACATAGTTTTGCAGTTTTTTAACCTGCTGCACGCGGGTGAGGCCCGCAAGCATATTTTTGGTGTTCAGTACGGGTTTTTTAATCAGCGAATCAGCAACGGCCATATTCTCGATGGCATTCAGCAGGTAAGCCGATTTCAGCGCAAAATGTACGCCTTCCAGGTGAGTTTCTTTGGCTTTTACAATACCGACGATATTACCTTTGCTATCCAGTAATGGGGCGCCGCTGCTGCCGCGATTCACCGGAACCGATATTTCGTAATCAACGGTATCGTTGTTTAAACCGTCATGCGATGTTACCCAGCCCGAATTATAAACGGCTGAGTCCTGCGGGTAACCTAAAGTGTACACGTTTTCCGCCAGCCCGCTTTCCGCCCGTTTAAAGGTATAAGGAATCGCACCCAGGCCCGTAAAAGTCGTATCGCTTATTTTGAGGATCGCCACGTCATTGCGGGGGTCGGTATACATTACTTTGGCTTTAAACACGCGTCCGGCAGCATTTTGGACGAATACCGAATCGGCGCGATCGATCACGTGGTAGGCCGTCGCAATAAGTCCGTTTGATGTTATGGCGAAGCCGGTACCCCTGAACTTATCCTGCGGAAGCACACGCGTGGTTGTGTTTTTCAGCGCATTAACGGTTTTACTCAGGTTATTCGTCGCGCTACCGATCCTGTCTACTTTCAGGCTCAGTTCCTGGTAGGTGGAATTACTGTCCATTTTGCCCGTAATAAACAGTGTTGCCAGTATGGCGAATATCGCGATGGATGCCGCCACCGATATTTTGGAATGATGATGACGCCACAACTGTACGATCCACATCGGACGTACGCTAACCTCTTCGGCTATGGTATGCACGTCGATCTCCTCGTGAATAGCATTCAGCCTTTTTTCCAGTTCAACCCGATCGCCGTATTGTTTCAGCAAACCGGTGAATTGCTGGTGTTCTATTACCCGCTGATCTGTCTCTGCATTTTCTGTCCGCAAAATCTCGAACGCACGGCGCTCATCGGCACTCATTTCGCCGTTCAGGTAGCGTTCTATCGTTTCCAATAACTGCTCGTCTCTCATTACTGTTTCCACTTACTTCTGCTGAAAAAATAACTTCTTCAGCCGCTGCAGGCATTTATACTTTTGTGTCTTGGCATTGTCCGCATTGGTATAGCCGAAACTTTCACAGATCTCCTGCATCGATCTGTCATGAATATAAAAGTCTTCGATGATCGTTTTACACGGTTCTCCGAGCAACTGCAGCGCCTGCTGCATTTTGCCAAACTGTGCATCCCGCTCACTTTGCTCTTCCAGTTCATCTTCTACGGGTAGAAAATCCTGAAAGTCGTGCAGATCGCCGCTGTACCGGCTCATCTGGCTCAACCGTTTGAGCCATAGCCTGCGGCAAACCGAGTATATAAAGGTTTTGAGCTTACTGTTCAGCTCAAAATCTCCTTTTTTGATCTTATTGTAAAGAACAATGATCGCCTCCTGGTAAATGTCTTTAGCATCATCCGGCGTTCCGTTATTATTGATGATTAGCTGGAGCGCCATCGGAAAGTACGCAACATATAATCGCTCTAACGCATTTTCCGAATTATTAAGGATACCAAAAACAATTTCGCTGTCGGTCGGCGTCGAAGTTTTATACTCTTTATTCACTATTAATACTGTTTAAGCGAAATTGTAACCCATTCATTGTAAAAATTTTAAACAAAAACCCGTCCTTTAGGTTACCTGAATTGATTCAACATTCAATTTTACAATAATTATTTAATCAAATCATTCACTACCATGAAAAGCATAATTAAATTGAGCCTGGCAGCATTCATCGCGTTATCGTTCGCGGCTTGCAAAGGATCGGGGTCTACCAGCACTACTGACACTACCAAAGTGACCGACAGCACCAAAACCACGGTGATAGATACGGTAAAAAAAGACACCACTGCGATGAAAATGGACACCAGCAAAAAATAAATAATATTTAGTTCCCGTAAAACAGGCAAGGTAACCCTATCCGGGTTACCTTTTTAGTTTGCGGAAAATTAGTTGCGGAATAAAATTAAATTTACCGGGTTACCTTTTGGATTTTATCGTATTAACCATAAACAAACTTGTAAGAAATTATGAAAAATGCATTCAAAATCGGTTTCCTGGCATTAGCAATAGCTGTTTCTGCCGCTGCCTGCAAAGGTAATTCTTCTGCTTCTTCGGCTGATTCATCTGCAACTTCTGTAGATTCAGCTAAAATGTCTACTGACTCCAGCAAAATGGACAGCAGCAAAATGACAGCTGATACCACCAAAAAAGACACGACTAAAAAGTAATAGCCTACCCCTAGCTATCCGGAATTATTTTAGTTTTCCGGTGATTTCTTAGTTTTTTCTTATTAAAAAAGGTAAACTATAATTTTTCCAAAGAATTATGGGTTACCTTTTATTGTTTATGGTATTAAAAGCAAAACTATTAATCACTTATTAAAAAAACTAAAATGAAAAACTCTATTAAAATCGGCTTCTTAGCTTTAGCAATTGCTGTTTCTGCTGCTGCCTGCAAAGGTAAAGGAAGTTCTTCAGCCGCTGACTCGGCTAAGATGGCTGACTCGGCTAAAATGGCTGACTCGGCTAAAATGGCTGCTGACACCTCTAAAAAGGACACCAGCAAAATGAAAATGGACACTACTAAGAAAGATACTACTAAGAAGTAATATCATCTTTGGTGTTTACACTAAAACGCTCCCCCTCTCAATACCGGGGGAGCGTTTTTATTTTGGCCTCTCCTAAATCCTCTCCAAAGGAGAGGACTTTTTTAAACTGCTTTTTCACTGGTCAGCACTTTCTTGAATAAGAAGGCTGGAGGCGTAACTCAGGTTTCATTTTTTGTTGAACAGCGAGATCAACCAGATGATCAGTGCGATCACCGCGATAACAACGATGATCCCTACCGCGAAACCGGCTTTAAATATTCCGGCTATAACAGAGCACCCGCTCATGTCCAATACAACCAATGCGAATAGTAGTAGATTTATTTTCTTCATATATCCAGGCAGATTAGTTTGAATTAAGGTTAATAATCTTCTCTACAAAAAACAACGCTTAAAGTTTTAATTTAGGCGGGCATGACAACGCCTTTATTTTCTGTAACCAACGGAGTATTGAAATTTGGCAACAATACCGTTTTCCGCAACCTGGATTTTTGCATCCAAAAAGGCGAACACTGGGCACTAACAGGCGAGAGCGGTTCGGGAAAAAGCGCATTGCTGCAGCTTACAGCAGGTAAACTGCATCTGTCTTCAGGCACGATCAGGTATCACTTTCATGAGGAGTTTCTGCAAATACATCCCGATCCGGATGCGCATCTTACCTTTCACCGGCTGGTGGCCCTGGTCGAGTCGCGGCATCATTTTCGTAACCTCTCCAATACCGGCGATTTTTATTACCAGCAGCGTTATAACTCATCCGACTCGGAAGATGCACTGACGGTTGAGCAATATTTGAATTCGGCCGGGCATTTTTATGATGGCAACTGGACCTTCGATCTCGTACTTCAAAAACTTCACCTCGAAGCTTTACGGGATAAGCAACTGATCAAACTGTCGAACGGTGAGACCAAACGGTTGCTTATTGCTGCGGCATTACTGAAAAACCCGGTGCTGCTAATGCTGGACAATCCGCTGGCGGGACTGGACGTACAAACCAGGGCCGAATTCGGTTCGATCATTAAAGATATTACAAACTCGGGGATCACGGTTATCATGGCCACGTCACCATCGGAAATACCGGATGCCATAACCCATGTAGCCGTATTAAGATACGGAATGATATCACAGCAAATTCAGGCTAAGGATTTTGAGGCAAAGAATTTTTTAAATACCCCGGCAGATAAGATCGATACCAAAGAATTAAGTTCCTTGCTGAATACTAAAGATACCGGCACTTACGATTCGGTTGTAAAAATGAACGGGGTAAATGTATGTTACGGCGAAAAGCAAGTGCTGAAGGATGTGAACTGGCAGATCAGGCAAGGCGAACGCTGGGCGCTGCTTGGCCCCAACGGCGCAGGTAAATCGACTTTACTGAGTCTTATCAATGGGGATAATCCGCAGGCTTACGCCAACGATATTATCCTTTTCGACCGTAAGCGAGGTACCGGTGAAAGTATCTGGGATATCAAAAGCAAAACAGGCTTTATCTCACCCGAATTATACCAGTATTTCCCGACCGATACCAACTGCCTGCAGGCCATCGAATCAGGGTATTACGATACGATGGGGCTTTTCCGGCCCTCAAATCCCCAAAAACAGGCTGCGGCGCTGCGCTGGATGAAAGCATTTGAAACAGAACAATATGCCCGGCAATTATTAAAGAATATACCTGCCGGTGCGCAGCGTCTTTGCCTGCTGGCGAGGGCGCTGATAAAAAGTCCGGCGCTGCTCATTCTTGACGAGCCCTGCCAGGGTCTCGACCAGCACCAGGTAGTTCATTTTAAAACGATCATCGATACGATATGCGAACTGAGCAACGTAACGATGATCTATGTTACGCATTACCAGCACGAGATACCGGATAGCGTGACGAAGGTTTTGAGACTGGAAAAGGGAGAAGTAGTTACTTCAAACTAATTACGATCTATTTCCCCTTTCAGCATATTAAGCGGATAAAAGCTTTCGCGCCAATATATGCCGCCCTGTACGGTATTAATTATGGCGGCCCTCATGATGATCCAGGCCATAACAGCCCCGGTAAAAGGTATCATCAGGGCGTACCACCACTTGTCGGGCGGAGTTGCTATCATGTACAGGATATGTGAAAGCAGCACTATAGCGGCCAGTTCACGGATATATCCCGGCCCGAAGATGAACATCAGCGGCATAGGCAGCACAATGCTTATGATAATAACTATGATGCCGGCAACGACCTTCGAAAGGCTATACCCGAGCACTGAAAAGCTGTTCTTCAGCAGTCCGTTGCTGAATTCTTTCAGTGAGCGATACCATTCCAGGCTTACATATCCCAGGCCCCCCAGTGCATCCTGCCGTAATTCTGCCTTTTTTACAGCAAGGCCGAGTTGCAGGTCATCATCCGGCCGTAACCTTATTTTTTCATGAGTTCCGATCTTCTCATAAGCCTCCCGGCGCAGCAGGTTGAAGGCCCCAATCCCTACATAGCCTTTTAATCCCGGCTTTCGTGCGTTCCAGGGTCTGAGATTCAGTAACAGCATCATGCTGAATGTGGCCAGTACGCTGCTTAATAATGCTGATCTTGAAACGATCTCAGGAAAAACAGTTAAATGATCTAGCTGATTTTCAACCGCATAGTTAAGCGCCCGGTTCAATGTATCCGGGTGAAAAACAACATCGGCATCCGTAAACAATATCCATTCGGCTTCACTATTCAGATAGCCCTGGTACAGCGCATTGTTCTTACCCAACCATCCTTCAGGCAAATCTGTTATGGTTACAACTTTTATTTGAGGGTATTGCCGGGTAAAGCGATCCAGTATTTCAGCAGTTGCGTCGGTCGAACGGTCATTAACTGCAATAATGCGATAGTTCCTGTAATCAAGTTGGCAAACGCTTTGAAGGGCTTTTTCCAGGTCCTGTTCTTCATTCCGCACCGCGATAATAATATCAAGCGATGGCTCATCTTTTATAGCAGGCTGTTTACTAAGCCGCTTTATCCGGGACAGCCCTATTAATAAATAGATATTCAGCCCGATAGTTATGACTCCAATGCCAATGCAGTAGTAAATAAAAATCATTGCGATATGATTATGGTAAAGATAGTTTTGCGGATCAAAAAAAGCGATCTTTCGGGCGGTATGACAGAAAGATTGTATTCATAATTAACCCGCTTCGTATATTTGCCTGCATGAACACCGCCGGTTTGCTGCAGCGTGCATTGAATTTTGATTTCCTCTCGATAGAAGAAGGCGTGCATTTGTATCACCACGCTCCTACCGCCGACCTGATGTTTGTTGCGAACGAGTTGCGCAAAAAGCAGGTGCCGCATGGCAAGGTGACCTGGCAGATCGACCGCAACGTGAACACGACTAATGTTTGCATTGCCAACTGCAAATTCTGCAATTTTTTCCGCAGACCCGGCCATGAGGACAGCTATATTACCGATATTGAGACCTATAAGCGCAAGATCGAAGAGACTTTTCGCTACGGCGGCGATCAGTTGTTGTTGCAGGGTGGCCACCACCCCGACCTGGGCTTGAAATTCTATACCGATCTTTTCAGGCAATTAAAAGAATTGTACCCTGCCCTCAAACTGCATTCATTGGGTCCGCCCGAAGTGGCCCACATCAGCAAACTGGAGGGTATGGCTCACATCGATGTGTTGCGTGAGTTGAAGGCAGCCGGTTTGGATTCGCTGCCGGGAGCAGGTGCAGAGATACTGAACGACAGGGTGCGCCGCCTAATCTCGAAAGGCAAATGTGGAGGTAGGGAATGGCTCGACATTATGCGCGCTGCACACCAACTGAACCTGCCCACTTCGGCAACGATGATGTTCGGCCATGTCGAAACCATCGAAGAGCGTTTTGAACATTTGGTTTGGATACGCGAAGTTCAGGCAGAAAAGCCCGAAGGCACATACGGCTTTATCGCATTCATCCCCTGGCCCTTCCAGGACGACGGCACCCTGTTGCGTAAAGTTCGCGGAATTACAAATAATATTTCGGGCGACGAATACATTCGCATGATCGCGCTGAGCCGCATCATGCTTCCCAATATAAAAAACATACAAGCCTCGTGGCTCACCGTCGGCAAGCAGGTAGCCCAAATTTGCCTCCACGCAGGCGCTAATGATTTCGGTTCGATCATGATCGAAGAAAACGTGGTATCGGCAGCAGGGGCGCCGCATCGCTTTACCGCAAAAGGCATACAGCAATCAATTTCCGAGGCCGGTTTTGAGCCGCAGTTACGTAACCAGAAATACGAGTGGCGCGAAGTCCCGGCAGGAATAGAAGAGCAGGTTATTAATTATTAATCAAAGAAAATTTTACCAAAAAGTAAGGCCGGTTACTCTCGCAGTTTCCGGCCTCTACATCTACCTATGAAAAACAGCCCTTTTTGGGGGGTCACGTGTATATATCCAAATCTTGTGCCATCACTTAAAACCTCGGTTTTTCGGGTAAAAAAATCTTAACCTTTATTATATTTATTAATTATACGTGG
>DASZWG010000077.1:0-1613 GCA_035546675.1 Mucilaginibacter sp.
TTACTGTGGCATATTCGACGGGGACAAGCTTGTCGCCATGGCCGGGCAGCGCCTGCACGCTTTTGAATATGCCGAAGTGAGCGCCGTTTGTACCCACCCTGATCATACCGGGCGGGGATATGCGAGGCAATTGCTCATTCACCAAATACAACGCATCAGAGCCGCATCGGGCATCCCCTACCTGCACGTGAAATATGATAATGATCGCGCCATAAAGTTGTATGAAAGCCTCGGCTTTTCAACCCGCAGCGAAGCGCATTTTTATGTACTCCAGAAAAAGCAGGGCTAATGTGATGGAAACGCAGCGTGGATAAGGTTCGTAATACCGCCCGCTGCGATCTGCAGGCCCACGCAAAAGATCAGGAAGGCCATCAGGCGGTTAATGATCACTTCATTATGAGAACCGATATAGCTGATCAGGCGGTTCGTGTTCAGGTAAAAAATAAAGATCAGTATGCATATCCCGATGACCGATACCAGCAGCGCCCCGACATTGAGCAGGTACAGCGTGATATCCTTATTGGCCCCGTGAGCACTCAGTGTAAACAGCACTGCGATTGTTCCGGCGCCCGTTGTGATCGGGAAAGTGATGGGGTAAAAAAGCTTGTTTTCGATCGAGGTATCATCAACCTGGCCCTTGTCTTCTTCAGCTTTCTTTTTAGAATCAGAACTATCGGATGAAAGAGACTCCCAGCCGATCTTGCAGATCATGATACCACCCGCCAACTGGATGATGGGGATCGAAAGCCCGAATAACTGGAGTATCCAATGCCCGAGAAACAGGGTAAAGGCACACAGCGCAAAGGCATTGAACGTGATCTTTTTAACCACCTTTAGGCGTTCGGGCCGTGACAGGTCGGCAAAATAGGGGCTGACGATAAAAGCCGTTCCAATCGGGTTGACGACCGGGAAAAGCGCTACAAAGCCGATAAAAACCAGTTGAATAAATGTATCAAGATGCTGTGCTAAAGTCATAAATACGATCCAAATTTAGCAATTTCAGGACTCAGAAAGCTCGATCCATACCGGCCCGTGATCGCTGCTCTTCTCCCAGCCGCGCACATCGCGGTTAACGCCACCTGCAACTAAGCGCTTATCCAATTGCGGGCTCAGCAGGAAATGGTCGATTCGCAAACCCGCATCGCGGGCATAAGCATTACGGAAATAATCCCAGAAAGTGTATATCCGCTCACCGGGATGCAACTTGTGTATGGCATCCGTCCAGCCCTGGTCGAGCAAGGCATTGAAAGCGGCGCGGCTCTCGGGACGGAACAGAGCGTCATCGACCCAATTCTCGGGTTTATAGACATCCTGCTCGGTCGGGATAACGTTGTAATCGCCCGTCAATACCACCGGCATACCCGATGCCATCAGGTCGGCGGCGTGAGCAGTGAGGCGTCCGAACCAGCTCAATTTATAATCAAACTTTGGTCCGGGGGCCGGGTTACCGTTGGGCAGGTACAGACAACCGACGACGATACCGTTCACTTCGGCCTCGATATACCGGCTGTGCAGGTCTTCCGGGTCACCGGGAAGCACACGCCGGCGCTCAGTAATGCCCCCGTTGCGGGATAGGATGGCTACGCCGTTCCAGCTTTTCTGACCGTGCCACA
>DASZWG010000078.1:0-4352 GCA_035546675.1 Mucilaginibacter sp.
GATATCCGTAAATCCGCCCGCTTCATGAAAAACATCCTTGCGGTAAGCCAGGTTGGCGCCATTGCAGGTTGAGGCTCTTTTATTACCGATAAACGCTGCCCCGACTCCGATTAGGTAAGAAAATTCGAGCGTTTGCAGGTATTCGAATAACGAACGCTCCTGGAAGTACGTCACCGGCGCCGATATCATCACCAGGTTATTTTTCTCATAATAGCCGACAATGGACGACAACCATTTGCGGCCCATGCGGCAATCAGCATCGGTGGCAACCATCAGTTCGCCGGACGACAATTCTATCGCCTTTGATATCGCTTTTTTCTTGTACGAGTTGAGCGGTTTATCCTCTTTCAGTTGCAGCAGCGTTACGCCCTTGCCGGCATAGCTTTGAATGATCCCGGCCGTGCGGTCTGTGGAGTGGTCGTCAACAATGATGATCTCGGTCAGTTCCTTCGGATAATCCTGGGCCAGCAGGTCGTCTATCGTGTAGCTGATATTAGCCTCTTCGTTCCGGGCGGCTACCATGATGGTCACTTTGGTTCTGAAGGGCCCGTCGTGAGGCGCCGGTTTTTTGATGGCGGTCCATCCCCTGACCAGGTAAACAAGAACCAGCAGGTACAGGGCTGTAAACAGCAGCGATATGGTGCTAAGCAGTGCGATCAAAGAATCTGAGTTTTAAAACAAATACGGAGCCCAGTATAGCCGGAGCGATCAGGTTTACGAACCAGATGGACGAAACAGCCGCCATTACCGCCAGTTTTTGGCCGGTAATATAGCTAAAAAACACAGATGCGGTCACGTTGCGTACGCCAATGTCGAGCAGGTCGAGCGATGGCAATGCCGACTGTATAAAAAACAGGATGAACACCATCATCATCATCGGGAGTACGGGTATACCGGGCATCAGCAGGTGGATAACGAGGTAATACTGGAACGAGAAAACAAAGAATCTTGCGAGGCAAAAAAGCATCACCTTGCTCAGCTCACCGATCTTGTATTTGCCCATGATATCGAAAAAGCGGTGATATTTTTTCAGTAATTTGATCCTATTGAGCAACTGGACGAGCAACCCGATATGAAAGTAGAACAGCGTGATCAGAACCATAAAGATCACCGCTCCTAACGAAAGGACAAGCGACAGCCACGGATCGAGGTGCGGAAACTGGTGCTGCAGAAAATGAAAATTGTAATTGAACCAGATCAATGCCGTAAGGCCAAGAACATTGGTGATCACATTCTGGCCAAAGGAACCTACGGCCATTACAAATACGCCGTGTATCCTCCTGCGGTTGGGAAGGAACATTACCCGGCCGCCGTACTCGCCCAGGCGGTTGGGGGTAAAAACGGCCCAGGTGAGGCCGCAAAATACCGCTTCTATGGCTTCCCACAGCGTTACCCTGGCCAGGTGACGGGCCATGTATTTCCATTTGAGCGACTCCAGCGTCCAGTTCACCAGCATCAATAGGAAAACCAGCGACATGGTAACAATGGCCCTGTTGCTGCTGATGTGCGAGACCAGTATTTCAAATTGTTTTAAATTGGAATTACTGGTGATCCGCCGGTAAATGAATATAAATGCTAAAATCAGTATTGCAGCTTTTAGCGAATACGAGAATAGTTTTTTGGCAGTTGCAGTCAACAGGTCAAAATTTGTGCAATGTTACAAAAAGTTGATGGCTAATCAGGTCATAGTTCATCGCTGTTTCCGGAAAACCCTTCTGCAATAAACTATAGTTCCGAATAGCAAACCGTTGACTATTTTAATCTCGGCTTCAGGTAAGCCAGGGTATAGGCATACGCCTCTTTGGTGGCTTGGCTGTCGTAAACCGGGTTGCTTGGGTTGGCAAAAGCATGATCGGCGTCGTATTGGTGCAGGTACAGTTTTTTTCCGGCGGCTTTCATATTGGCAGCAAACTGGGCAACCACTTTGGGCGTTATCCACTGGTCTTTATTGGCAAAGTTGCCCAGCACATCGGCGTGCAGCGTTTTCAGTTTGTTCACATCCTGTTCGGGCATGCCGTAATACATCACACAGGCTACATCCTGTTTGCCCGCCATCAGCGCGGTCTGTAAGCTCCAGCCGCCGCCAAAGCACCACCCGATGGTGGCGATATGCGCTTTGGGCCCCACGTAAGCTATGGCCCCTTTGATGATCGCATCGGCACGATTGTCCTTCACCTGCTGCATATATTGCCCGGCTTCCTCGCGCGTGGTAGCTACCTTGCCGTCGTACAGGTCCAGGTCGAGGATGTTGACATCGCCCAGGTCGTTGTAAAGCTTTTCCGATTCATGTTTGATCCAGTCGTTCAGTCCCCACCATTCATGTACGACCAGCAGCCAGTTTTCGGTTGGCTTTTTAGCCATCATCACAAAGGCATTGGCGGTTTTACTGTCCGGCGTTTTATAGGTGATCGCTTTACCGATGGTGCTTTGAAAATGATAGGGCCGCGGAACATCATGCGACATGACAAACTTTTTGTCGGACGCCAGCATGGCAAACTTTTGCGTGGCCGATTGCTTACAGCAGGCCATTTTGCTTTGGCCGAATGCAGTTATGGCTAATAATGTAACTGCAATGAAGGGTAATATCTTTTTCATGGTGTGGGTATGGTTGTCTTTTACGGGCTCAATGTTCCGGGATAACCGCTAAGGCTATATTTTGTTTAAAATTACATAAATGCCGGCGGATTAAAATCCTTTGTTACAAAATTTGCCGAGGCTACGCCTCTAAGCATAACAGAGCTGCAGGCTCGTATTAGTTTGTAAAGATGGGGTTTAACCCACCGTAGTGCCGGCAGGTGTGACAGCATGTTGGTGATAACAACCAACATGGGCGCTGGGGATCATAATTTTCTGAGCGATACGAACAACTCGGCCTGCAGTTTCCATTCGCCGTTTATTTTTCGCCACATGGCCGAATAATTGCCGCCTTTGCTGTACGAATTCTTTGCTTCCCAGGTGCCGGTTTCCCAGGCCATTATGCCGTTATCGCCAACGGTTATGGCTACGGGATGGCGTATGTACAATACTGTCAGATTGCTTTTGAACAATTGTTTCCACGAGGCGATGATAACTTCTTTGCCTGTCAGGCTCGTGCCGCGACCAATAGTCTGTACAAAATCGGGCAGCCAGTATTTGGCCATACCGTCGATATCGTGCCGGGCTATGGCAGCGTTGGATGCTAATCTTGAGGCTTTGATAATATCCGCATCCCGATTGTTTTGGGCGAATGCGAGTTGCGAAACCGTCAAAAAGATAAAGAAGAGGAAATTTTTGATCATCAAGCTAAAATAGAAATAAAGAAAATAGGAATAAAGAAATTTATGTCAGACTGGCAGCATGCCGGTGTTAACACCAACATGGGCGAGCAGAGCCGCAGGCTCGTGGTATTTTATAAAGATGGGTTTCAACCCGTCGTCCCCCCATCGTGTACCGGTCTTTCCCCGCTCCGCGCAAAGTTCTTAAAGGATCCCGTTACACTAAGCCGTATTTTGACCTTTGAAATGAACGGAAACTTATCAGAAGTAGTGAATTTGTGCTCAAAAGTGTGATTTTTATGAATTTCCTGTTAAAAACAGGATGATTTTCTGTAAACGCCCGATGGGTGTTTAATGCCTGATAGTCAGTAGTTAATGCCGGATTTTTTCACGAAAATTAGGAGTGCTTCAAAAAATGACCTATCGTGTATTGAATAACTTGCTGATAACCGGCCGGTTTGCTGTGGAAAAGTGACCGGGACGCACGTGAGCGTGAATGCTCTGTGTATCCGGTTTCGCTTTCGATGTCACTGCTTATTTCAGGATCTCCTTAATATCCTCCGCCGAAAGCGATTTGATGAAGCTCTCCTCGGTGGTGATGAGCGACCGGGCCACTTTGAGCTTGCGCTGCTGCAGTGCCAGTATCTTTTCCTCGACCGAATCCTTGGTAATAAACTTATAGATGAACACGTTCTTGGTTTGCCCGATGCGATGCGTGCGGTCGATGGCCTGCTGCTCCACGGCCGGGTTCCACCACGGGTCGAGGATGAAAACGTAATCGGCTTCGGTGAGGTTCAGTCCTACGCCGCCTGCTTTTAGCGAGATCAGGAATACGCGCGTTTTTTCATCCTCCTGGAACTTCTGGACTACATCGCCGCGGTTCTGCGTGCTGCCGTCAAGATACGTGTAGGCGATTCCCTTCTGATCGAAATGGTTCCGGTAAATGGTCAGTTGCTTTACAAACTGCGAAAATACCAGCACCTTGTGGCCGCCGTCGAGCACGTTCGCCAGCGTATGCACCACGTCCTCAAACTTGCCCGAATCGCCCTCGTATTGCTCGTCGATCATCGAGGGGTGGTTAGCGATCTGCCTCAGCTT
>DASZWG010000079.1:0-4558 GCA_035546675.1 Mucilaginibacter sp.
AGTAGCTGTAAAAGCCATCAGCATATCATGGTCGCCGTAATGCTTTATCCAGTTGCCTTTCAGATCCTGACCCTCAAATTTCAGCTTGAATTCCGAGTTGAACAGCGGCATGTGAATAAAAACCGAATCGCCATTACGCTGAATATTGGTCACTTTAAAACGCTCGGCCCCGTTATGGATAAACAATTCCTGTTTCCCGCCAATATTTTTCACATCGAAATTGAAAGGAAGCAGGCTGCCCGATTTCGACCGGAGCGTACCGCGCCAGGCGCCCGTTTTTAGCTGGGCGTTTGCTACCGATACCTGGATAAGAGAAAAAAGGCAAATGACAGGCAGAAAATATTTTATACGCATTACAGATAGTCTATTCAGTTAGTATACTTTTTTCAAAGTAAACGAAAACTATCTGCTTATTTCAATATTTCCCTCGAAATGACAATCCGTTGAATTTCAGAGGTGCCCTCGTATATCTGGGTGATCTTCGCGTCGCGCATCAGGCGCTCCACATGGTATTCTTTTACAAATCCATACCCGCCATGTATCTGTACCGCCTCAACCGTGGTGCGCATAGCCACTTCCGAAGCGTATACCTTGGCCATTGATCCTGCCTGGACATAGGGCAACCCTTTATCCTTGAGCCATGCTGCTTTGAGGCATAGCAGGCGCGCCGCCTCGATCTGTGTTGCCATATCGGCCAGCTTGAACTGTATCGCCTGGAAATCGGAAATGGTTTTGCCGAATGCCATACGCTGTTTGGAATATTCGAGGGCAAGCTCATAAGCTCCGGAGGCTATGCCCAGCGCCTGCGAAGCGATACCGATACGCCCGCCTTCCAGCGTCTTCATAGCGAACTTAAAGCCAAAGCCATCCTCGCCGATGCGGTTCTCTTTTGGTACCTTCACATCGGTGAACATCAGCGAATGCGTATCCGAGCCGCGGATGCCAAGTTTATTTTCTTTCGGACCTATGGCAAAACCTTCCATACCTTTTTCGACGATCAGCGCATTGATACCGTGATGTTTTTTGGCCGGGTCGGTTTGCGCGATCACGAGGTAAGTTGAAGCAGAGTTTCCGTTGGTGATCCAGTTTTTGGTGCCGTTCAGCAGGTAGTGATCGCCCATGTCGACGGCTGTCGTATGCTGCGAGGTTGCATCCGAGCCTGCCTCGGGTTCCGAAAGGCAAAATGCGCCTATTTTCTCGCCCTTTGCCAGCGGCACCAGGTATTTTTGCTTTTGTTCTTCGGTTCCGTATTTCTCCAGCCCATAGCAAACCAGCGAATTGTTAACCGATACCACCACCGATGCCGATGCATCCACCTTCGAAAGCTCTTCCATCACCAGCACATACGAAACGGCATCCAGGCCGCTGCCTCCGTATTCGGGCGATACCATCATTCCCAGGAAACCCAGCTCGCCCAGCTTTTTTACTTGTTCGGCGGGGAACTTCTGGTGCTCGTCGCGTTCTATCACACCGGGCTTCAATTCGGTTTGCGCAAAATCGCGCGCCGCCTGGCGGATCATCAATTGTTCTTCAGAAAATTCGAAATGCATGATGGCTTTATTGGTTCGGTTCAAATTTAATATTATGCATGCATAGTAAAAAATCGGGCATAAAAAAAGAGGACCCTTATTCAAGGTCCCCTTTCCCCTAATTAATTTAAACTATTGATTAAACCCAAAACAAAGAACAAAAACACCTCAGCTTGGGCGTCTGAGAATTCAAAATTTAGTTTTTCACAGGTAGATGAAAAATTCTATTTTTTCACAGTATATATGCAAGGCCGTGAAGTATAATACAAAAGTAAAGCCATAATTACGGGCGAACAATGACTTATTCGTCAGAATTTCTAAATTTATACTTTAAGATTTTTAATTAAACGTAAAATTTAGTTTAGGAATTTATTTATTAGATTGCGTTTCAATATTTACCTCCCATAATTATTCATCATTATGTTACTAACTGATTTTGAGTACCTTAACAAATCAGAAGAGGCGTTTAAAAAGAAAGTTGCACTCCAGATAAAGCGCCTCCGGAGGCAAAACCAGGTCACCCAGGAGAAGTTTTACAGCGAGACCAACATTAATATTGCCCGTCTTGAATCGGGTAAAGTTGATATCCGGCTGGATACTTTGCGTAAGGTTTGTTACTACTTTGACGTCTCACTATCAGGTTTTTTCCATGGTATCTATTAGTTTTTCCGCTTTTACACACAAAACCTATCACCATAATTCCTTAATAGTATACAGTTCCTGTATGCTATTACAAACAATATTTTCATAAAAACTGACAAAAAGGACAGGATTTACGCTTTTTAGAGCCTTTAAGAGCGAAACCTTCCTTTTTCGTGTCATAAGAATATAAGTTCGCGGCCGCTATTGCTTATGTTGGCGCTCATGCTGCTATATTTGGGGCCATGCAGATCATACATGCCTTGCAGGACTGGTGGCAACAGCAAACCTGGCTCGAAATAGCAGGTGTAATTACCGGCCTGCTTTGCGTTTACCTGGCTGCGGTCAATAATATCTGGAACTGGCCGATTGCGATCATCAGTGTATCCATTTACATTTTTATTTTCTTCAAAAAACTGTTGTATGCCGATATGGGCCTGCAGTTTTACTTTCTCGGGATGAACTTTTATGGCTGGTATTACTGGAGCCATAAACCAAAATCAGAAGAAAAAACGCCGGTGATGCTGATCAAACCGCGAGAGATCCTCTATTCGGTTATTGCTATTGCCGTGTTCACTTTTATATTGGGATCCATTTTAAAATACACACCTGCTTCGTTTCCTTTTCTCGACAGCTTTTGCACGGCATGCAGCCTTGTCGCACAGGTGTTCCTGGCGCGAAAAGTTTTGCAAAACTGGTTGATATGGATATTTGTTGATGTTATCTATGTCGGGGTCTATATCGCGAAAAGACTCGATATAACAGCCATTATGTATGCGATCTATGTATTTATCGCGCTGCTGGGCTACCTCGACTGGAAAAAGGATTACAAAAAACAAGTTGCAGCACAGAGTAAAGATTAAAATCACGATGAAAAGATTAGAAGCGATAGAGATAAACGGGATCAGGATATGCGAACTGATAGCTGACGGTGTAGCGATCAGCGACGCACAGGATGCGCTGGATATGATGGCCGATTGCAGCAGCATCGGTTCGAAAAAGATCATCGTTCTCGAAAAAAATATTATTCCCGGCTTTTTTGACCTCAGCACGGGCATTGCGGGCGAGATACTGCAAAAATTCTCGACCTATGGCGTACAATTGGCCATTGTGGGCGATTATGCCAAATTTCCGAGCAAAAGCCTGAGGGATTTTATATTTGAAAGTAACAAAGCCGGGCGCATCTACTTTGTGGGCACGGTTGCCGAAGCCAAACAAAGGTTATCCGCCATGTAATACGAATGGAAACTTCCCCTGATAAACACCCCGAAAAAAACATCATCAAAATAGCCGTGGTCGGTCCCGAATCTACCGGCAAATCGACCATGTCGGCCTATCTGGCCGAACATTATAACACGGTTTGGGTACCGGAGTTCGCACGGGATTACTGCGCCGCGCTAACCGAGCCTCCAACCTGGCAGGACGAGGTCAATATGTTTTACGGTCAGCTGGCGCTCGAACAGGAAATGCTGCAAAACGCCAGTGATCTGCTTATTTGCGATACCACATTCATCACCGTCAAAATATGGAGCGACTATACCTTCGGCCGTTCGCCGCAGGAAGTACTGGACGAGCTGAAGGTACACCCCTATGACCTGTACCTGCTGCTCAGCATCGATATGCCCTGGGAAGAAGATCCGCTGCGCGATTTCCCGCACATGCGCGAACATTTTATAGAGGTATGGCACCGGGAGCTGAAAGAACTGAATGCCAATTATGTAGTTATCTCGGGCATCGGGCAGGAACGGTATGATAGCGCGGTTAGGGCTATTGATGATTTTCTTTTGAAGTCAGAGGTCTGAAGTCAGAAATCTTAAAACTAATCTTAGGCGAATAAATCCGACCGACATCAGACTTCTGTCTTCCGATTTCTTAAAAAAAATTCTTTATCTTAATTTAACCTGGGATGCAACGTTCAGAAATACAGCGCGTCATATAGTTCGAAAGCTGGAAATTTGGAATCCGTATATGTTGATAAGCATTATGACCTGGTGGTCGAGTGCAGGCAGGGCAGTAAAAAAGCCTGCTTCGAGCTTTACCGTTTGTACTCCAAAGCGATGCTCAATGTCGCTTTCAGGATCGTCGGTAATGCGGATGAAGCGGAGGATGTGCTGCAGGAGGCCTTCCTGGATGCTTTCAGCAGGGTGAAGGATTTCCGCCAGGAAACAACATTCGGGCTGTGGCTGAAACAGATCGTGGTGCACCGCGCCATCAACCTGCTTCGCAAACGCCGGCTCGAAATGGTGGAGATAGGCGATGAACAGCTTGAAAATATACCCGAAGAGGAGAATGAAGACGAGGGCGAAGTACAATATAAGGTGGTGCAGGTAAAGGATGCGATGAAGGAGTTGCCCGAAGGATACCGGATCGTATTATCGCTTTACCTGCTC
>DASZWG010000080.1:0-4930 GCA_035546675.1 Mucilaginibacter sp.
ATAACCGCGTTCTAAAATAATGTCGTGCACGCGTTTAAAATGATCCATTTCTTCCTGCACCAGTGCGGCCATTTCCTGCACCAGGTCCGAAAGGCCCGGGTTCTGCACGATGAGCGTAATAGCGTTGCTGGCCGCCTTCTGCTCACAAAAAGCATGATCGGTCAGTATCTCTTCGATATTGCTTTCCACAACATTCTTTACCCAAAGCGGATCGGTCGGCAATTGCAGTTTCAGGATGGTTCGTTCGCTCACGGCGCAAAAATACCGTTTTTGAGGTGAAAGGTAAAAGGCGAAAGGATAAAGGTTATCGGCGGAGCCTAATGACTATTGACCATTGACCATTGACCAGATCATCCCCAAAGGTCGATCTCTTGTTCGGGTTCGAAGAATTGGCTGCTGCGTGCCGGAGTTGCGGGTTCGTCGGCCTGTTCGATCTTAGCCATCAGGATCACTTTATCGATCAGCTCCAGCACATCGATCTTCTCGGGCATATTATTTACAAAATACTGCAACTTTTCTTTAGACAACTGCATAACGCTCCGGCGGTTTATATTAAATAATTGATTTTACGTGATTAGACAGGTAAAAGTTATAACTGTTACAGCAAGTAAAATGTTATTAATGACCGTAAAGATTTTTGCTTTCGATAAACTCGAGCACCGGGTCGGGCACAAAATACTGCACGTTCTTCTTTTCGGCCAGCGCCTTGCGGATAAACGATGCCGATAGCTCCATTAAAGGCGTCATGGTAATGGTGACCGAAGGATGGTTGGCAAATTCGGCGTTCTCGTACCCGGGACGGGGATAAACATATATCCGGTAGTCGCGCAATATCAGCTTATAGTTCTTCCATTTGTGCAGCGTACCGAGATTATCCGACCCCATGATGATGGCAAATTCATGCTCTGGATACTTCTCCTTCAGGTGCAGCAGCGTATCGATGGTATAGGATGGCTGCGGCAGCCTGAGCTCAACGTCGCTGACCGTAATTTTGGTTGAATTGTCGGTAGCCAGCTTTGCCATCTCGAGCCGGTCGTAAGTATTGATCAGGTCGCCGTATTTTTTTAAAGGATTTTGGGGAGATACTACGAGCCATACTTTGTCAAGCTCGGTATAATTGGCCATATAATTTGCGATGATGAGATGGCCGATGTGAATGGGGTTGAACGACCCGAAAAGTAAACCTATTTTCATTTCAGTCCATGGTTAATAGTTCATAGATCATAGTATTCGTCTAAGCCTATAGAACCCCTTTCATGGCTCTGGGGTGCTGAGCCACCAACTATTGGCTTATTAATTCTTGAGAAAATTCCGCACTAATTGTTCCGCTTCGACACACGCCGTTTCAAGATCGTGATTTTTTAGAATAATATCAAATTGCGGCGCATAATTCAATTCTTTTTCAGCTTTTTCAAACCGCTCCTTTAATTTTTCGGGATGGTCGGTTCCCCGTCCAGACAGGCGCTGTTTCAAAACCTCGAGTGACGGCGGCTGAACAAAGATGGCCAGCGCATGTTCCTCGTATTTACGCTTCAGGTGCAGGCCGCCCTCCACGTCGATATCAAATATCACCGTTTTGCCTTCATTCCATATCCTCTCGATCTCGGTGCGCAGCGTACCGTAAAAAGTGCCCGAGTACACTTCTTCAAACTCGACAAACTGCTTCTTGGCAATACGGTGCAGGAACTCTTCTTTGCTGATAAAGTAATAATCCTTCCCCTCCTTTTCGTCGCCGCGTGGCTTGCGGGTAGTGGCCGAAACCGAAAACGCAAGCTCAGGAATTTTGCCCAGCAGGTGCTGAACAATGGTGGTTTTGCCTGCGCCCGACGGCGCCGAGAATATGACGAGTTTTCCTTCTTTCATTTTGGTTGAAAGGTTGTAAGGCTGAAATGCTGAAATGTTTGCTTACGCGGGTGCAGGAATAACTTTCCAACCTTACAACATTGCAACATTACAACAACTACAACACATTAAGCAATTGTTCTTTGATCTTT
The DNA here is from genome assembly GCA_035546675.1 of Mucilaginibacter sp. Taxonomy (GTDB): domain Bacteria; phylum Bacteroidota; class Bacteroidia; order Sphingobacteriales; family Sphingobacteriaceae; genus Mucilaginibacter. Next base: position 1,995 of record DASZWG010000080.1, read on the forward strand.
TCCAGCTCTTCCTTCATGCCCACCACTATCTTCTGAATATTGGCGTCGTTGGCTTTTGAACCGAGGGTATTGATCTCCCTGCCTATCTCCTGCGATATAAATCCAAGTTTTTTCCCATTGGCTTCGCCGCTGGCCAGAGTTTCGATAAAATAATCGCAATGGCTTTTGAGGCGTATCTTTTCTTCGGTGATATCGAACTTATCGATAAAGTAAATAAGCTCCTGTTCAAACCGGTTGTGGTCTATATTCTCACGCCCCACAGCATCCGCAAGTAACTGCTCCAGGCGCTCTTTGATCACCGGCACGCGTTTAGGCTCTTCCGCTTCAACTAATTTCAGGTTTCCCAGTATGATCGCGATACGGCTTTTGATATCCTGTTCGAGCACATTCCCCTCGTCGGCTCTGAACTTTTGAAATGCGGACAATGCCTGCTGAAAAGTACCTTCTACAATCTTCCATTCGTCTTCCGATATAGCTTCTTCATCATACCTCACCACTTCCGGCAAACCCAGGGCCAACTGCAGCAGGTTATCAGCCGGCTGGCCCAGTTCTTCACTGACAGATCGCAACTGGTCCAGGTAATTTTTAAGCAGGGTCATATCGATACCCGCAGCTTTTACCGTCGAATCGGCCTGCTCTACAGTAATAATCATGTTAACCTTGCCGCGTTCGATCTGCTTGTTACACTCGTTGCGAAGCTGGAATTCTTTTTCGGAAAATGACTTGGGAATACGAAGCGACAGTTCAAGAAATTTGCTGTTCAGGGATTTCAGCTCGACGGTATATTTTGTATTACCCGAATCCGAAACGGCAATCCCGTAACCTGTCATTGATTTTAACATGCGCAAAGATAGTTGTTTAGTCCGAAAGTCAGTAAGCAATCGGCGATGCATCTTGCGGTCTTTCAGACTTTCCGACTCCGGGTTTAACATCTTTTTACATTTTTTGCGTTATGCATTAATTACTTTTGCACGAATGCGCCTGTTTCAGAGAATATCATTGGCCCTGCTGATGCTGTGTTTACTGCACAGCACAATATTTGCCCAGCAAACGCATGTGATCAAAGGCATCATTTTCAGGAAAGGTTCGTCGGATAGGATATCGCAGGCGCTGGTAACGGATCTGAATAACAAGATCATCATGATGAGCGACGATTTGGGCATGTTCAGCATCCGGGCGTCCGTAGGCGATACCCTGTTATTCACTAAAAAGGAATATACGGATCAGAAAATTGTGATCACCGGCAGCCAGGACCTGGCCATTTACCTGCAGCCCGTTATCGAACTGAAACAGGTAACCATCAAAGGCGAAACCAAAAAGCAGGAACTGAACGATGTGATGAAACAATACAACAGCCAGGGCATATACAACAACGGTAAATCGCTGCCTGTATTTGAGTTTCTAAATTCTCCTATTACCGGGCTGTACAACCTGTTCGGAAAGACCCCGCGCGAGGAACGCCGGTTTGCCCGCTACGCGCAGGGTGAGCTCGAGGCTACCGAGGTAGACAGGCGGTACACCAAAGACCTGGTAAAAAGCGTAACCAAACTGCCTGACGATGAGGTTGTTAAATTCATGCAGATATATCGTCCGTCGTACGAGGATATTAAGGAATGGAATGATTACCAGTTGATCATGTACATTAAAAAAAGCCTTGTTTATTATAAGCGGTACAAGAGCAGGCAGCAACCCCAGTTGCAGAAATTGAATTAGTCCGAAAGTCCATATAAGTCCGAAAGTCAGTAAGTAGCTATGAAGACATCTTGCGGGCTTCCCGTCTTTCGGACTTTCTGATTTCTTAAATCGACAAAGCTTCACAGGCGCGTTCGGCGGCCAGCTTCTCGGCGTTTTTCTTATTGAACTCCTTGCCCATGCCCATGATCTCGCCGTCGATATTGGCCTGCACGGTAAACAGCTTGGTGCTCTCGCCTGTTTCGTTCTCGATCAGTTCGAACGTAATATCCTTGCCGTGGCGCTGGCACCATTCGATCAGTTTACTTTTAAAATTGGTTTCCGTTTGTTCGAGCTGGTGGATGTCAATGTGCGATTTGATGATATGATTGACCAGGAAACCCCGGGTAAAATCGTATCCCTTGTCTAAGTAGATCGCTCCGATAAGCGCCTCAAAAGCATCACCCAGCAGTGAGCCCTGCCGCGCTGAGTTGACCATGCGGTTATCGTATTGTATCAGTTGCTCGAAACCGAGCTTGCGCGCCAGTTGGTTAAGGTTGCTGCGGTTCACGATCTTGGAACGCAGTTCGGTCAGGAAGCCTTCGTCCTCAAAAGGGTATAACTTAAAGAGCACTTCGGCCACTACGCTTCCCAGCACGGCATCGCCCAGGAATTCGAGGCGCTCGTTACTGTTCTTTATCCCCTTCTTTACATTCTGTGCAACCGATTTATGGCGAAAAGCCATACGGTACAATGATAAATTGCCCGGCACAAAGCCGAGCAAATTCTTCAATGATTTTACGTACTTTTTGTTGGGTGATAAATAAAGCTTATAAAACCTTCTGATAGGCATTCAATACTATTATTCTTCGTACTTCCTGAATATAACTGAAGCGTTATGGCCCCCAAATCCAAACCCGTTGCTTTGGGCCACCCTAACTGCTCTTTTCTGAGCCTTGTTAAACGTAAAGTTAATCCTGGGATCGAAAGCCGGATCATCCGTAAAATGGTTGATGGTCGGCGGTATCGTATCATGCCTGATAGATAGTATGGCAGCGATGGCCTCAACTGCCCCGGCAGCGCCAAGCAGGTGCCCCGTCATCGATTTGGTCGAACTGATATTGATGCGGTAAGCATCCTCGCCAAATGTATCCTGTATAGCCTTAACTTCCTGCGGATCGCCGATCGGTGTCGACGTTCCGTGTACGTTTACATAGTCAATATCGGCCGGCGTTAACCCGGCGTCTTCCATAGCTGCCCGCATT
>DASZWG010000081.1:0-7120 GCA_035546675.1 Mucilaginibacter sp.
ATTACTGATTATGATTAATTCATGGTGTGTCAAAAAGCATATTTTATAAAAGTTTAGCAATAACTTAAACTAAAAATTAACTTTGTTGCCAACCAGTTTGCCTTCATGAACACTTTTTCCGTACACAGCCTGGCACGAAAATGTTTCGCCGCCGCACTCTTTATTTTCACACTAACCAACCAGGTGATGGCACAATTACCGAAAGTTGCCTGCGGCAGCATCCAAAGGCTCGAGAAATTCCCTTCGAAATTTGTCGACCCGCGCAATGTGGATATCTGGTTGCCCGAGGGTTATTCGCCCAATAAAAAATATGCTGTGCTGTATATGCACGACGGCCAGGCTTTGTTCGATAGCACGCTGATGTGGAACCACCAGGAATGGGGCGTGGACGAAACCATGTGCAGGCTGCTGGCCGCTAAAAAAATACAGGATTGTATCGTTGTGGGTATTTGGAACAACGGTTTAAAGCGTTTCCCGGAATATTTTCCGCAGAAAGCTTTCTGTAGCCTCACCCCTGCACAGCAGGAAAAGATACTCGATATCGGGCGCGATAAGGGCACGCCGCTCATGGGCAACGGGCCGGTATCCGATAATTACCTCAAATTTATTATACAGGAGTTAAAACCGTATATAGACAGCCATTACAGCACTTTTACCGACCAGCAACACACCTTCACTGCCGGTTCGAGCATGGGAGGTTTAATCTCGATGTATGCCATCTGCGAATACCCGCAGGTGTTTGGCGGAGCGGCATGCTTATCAACCCATTGGCCCGGAACGTTCGAAACATCCGGTAACCCGGTACCTGCCGCATTCCTGCAATACCTGAAAACGCATTTACCCTCGCCAAAAGATCATAAGATATACTTTGATCATGGCACTAAAACGCTGGATGCGCAGTACAAACCCTTCCAGGATCAGGCTGATGCGATCATGAAAGCAGCGGGCTACACCGAAAAAAACTGGATAAGCCGCGTGTATCCGGGCGCCGATCATTCGGAAAACTCCTGGCGCAAACGGTTGGATGTGCCCCTGCTGTTCTTGCTTTCCGTGCACAATTGATCTGTATAAAATCAGGTAGATGTTTTTTTGTTCCTGTTTTATGCTGAACTTTATATCAAAGTCAGGCAAATGCATCATCGTATACGAGATTTCAGGTGGCAATTTTTAGGATACCAAAAACATTGGATGTTCGTCCTGTTAAGTATATTAATTGCCGGCGCCTGTAAAAAGGATCCGCCAATGTCCGGCGCCTCGGGCGACAACCTGCTTGATTTTAAGATAACCGGCGAATTGTATGATGCACAGTTCAGCGCCGTTTCGGATACCATCCTGGTCGTTATTCCGAACGCTTTGGAAAAAACCGGCCTTACCCTGAATTTCAGTCTGTCACCACAAGCTACAGCAACAATCGGCGGTGCCGGGGTCAGCAGCGGCGGCACGATCAATGCAAACTCACTCCTGAATTTTAAAATAACATCGGGCGATCATAAAAATACAGCGAAATGGATCATTAAAGTTCAGAGCGACCTGGAGGAATACGGTTTGGGCAGCATCCTGGATTCAGAAAAAAGCCTCGACAAAGATTACGACTTTTACTTTGACCAAATGGACGGCAGTACCTACCAGGCTGTAAACTGCGGACCGACGGTTACGACCATGGCATTGAAATGGGCCGATTCGACCTATGCGTTAAAACCTGCCGATGCCCGGAGCACCATACCGGAGGACGGCGGCTGGTGGTATACTTCGGATGTGAGCAACTATCTCAATACATATCATATCAGCAATGCTTATGTGGCTTTTACAAATGCAACTGCCGATAATGTAATTGTCAACTCGATCAATAACGATAACCTGGTCATACTGTGCTTAGACATGTACTATGATCCTTTTAATCCGAGTCTGAGCCAGCGCACTAATAAGTTTTATACTACCGGCAATACCGGCTGGGGTCATTTCCTGCTGGTGAAGGGCTATAAAAAAGTCGACAACAAACTATACTACGATATCTATGATCCTAACAGTGGCGGCCGAAGATATGCGCTTGGTAATACGCTAAAGGGACAGGATCGTTTTTATCTCAATTCGGGCATCATAGCTGCAACGGCTGTTTGGTGGCCTTACGCCATCATTGTCGCACCCAAAGGACAGCAGGTCGTTTCCTCGACCCGGCTGCAGGTGAACAGTCTGCAGGGACCTGTGCCTGTAGCGAAAGGTCAATAACTTAGTTTTTCATAATAGGTAGCTTGGAAGTAATAAAGTATTTATTAACTTTGCAAAACAAAGTACTTTTATGATATTGTTTTATAAGTCGTACTTCAGGTGGGCGCTTATACTCCTGGCAGCCGAAATTCTGATCGCCGTTTACTTGCATGATGCGATCATCCGCCCTTATGGCGGAGACTTTCTTGCGGTTATCCTGCTGTACTGTGCGGTGAAGAGCTTTTCAGACGCTAATCCGGTCAAAGTGGGAATTGGTGTGCTATTGTTCGCATACGCGATTGAAATATCGCAGTATTTTCATTTGGTGAATCTACTCGGTCTTCAAAGATCGAACATGGCCAGGCTGCTGCTCGGCACCAGCTTTTCACTTACCGATATGCTTACCTATACATTAGGTATCGCACTGGTTATTGTGATCGAAAAAATACGAACCACTGCAAAATCGAGTTAAAGAATTGATATGACCTTTGCAGATAAAGACTCAATAGTACGGCAGATATGGGGCAAAGCCGACACGATCCTGTTCATTTTTGCCGGGGCATCGGCTGAATTTACCCTGAACAAGTCGGTAGATTGGTTATATTTTACGGGTAAGTTACCGGCCGATCCTTTGGGCCGGCTATTCAGTACAGTCGGTTATGCCCGTATGATCATTTTCTCTGAAAAGGATGATGCCTTGCGCTATATCGACCAGATCACGGCCATACACCGGCATGTGGAAGCTGATCGTGGCTTCAATATACCTGACGAGGCCTACCTGGAAGTACTATATATGCTGATCGATTATTCCATCCGATCATACGAATTGCTGGAGCGGAAACTGACTGATACTGAAAAAGATGAAGTTTTTAATGTGTTTTTTCACGTTGGTTTGAGGATGGAACTAAAGGATATGCCTCAAAACTATCCCGATTTTGTAAAAAGACGCACTATCCAACTCAAAAATGAATTGATTTACAGCCGGTTCACACCCGATCTTTATAAGCAATATCGCAAACACCTCGGGCTGATCAGGTACATTATTCTTAAACAGGCACAGGTGCTGGTAGTACCTGCTGATGTAAACCGGATGCTCAGGCTCGGCAAGGTAAGGTGGCTGATGCCGGTACTGCTGATTTATAAATTCTTCCGTTGGTTCAGGCTCGAAAATGTACTAAAAAATGCTATCCTGCCGCCGCAGTATGTGTCGCAAGTGAATGCACTGGACATTGCCGGCAACTCGTGAGATTTGAACGGGTCATTTGTCCCTTCGTCCGAATAACTTGCGCAATTTATTTTTTGCTTTCTCAAGCGGGGCCCTTTGCCGCCGCGACAGATTTCGTCCCGCCCGGTTCTCATAAAAGTTCAGCATAGACATGGCACTCTGCAGCGGTGTTCCTTTTCGCCTGTGACTTTTTTCTGCCGAGCGTTTGAGTGATTCAGCTATCTTATCCGGATCGCCTGACTTAAAAATGCCGGACTCGACATCGAGGGCATTGCTGGTATCGGTCACTTTTGCAGACCATTTCCTCGTATGCTTTTTCTTTGTTTTTATAGTCATATCGAATATCTGATGACTATAAAATCAACAGGCAACTCGACAGGATGTTTCGCTAAAGCTTATTCGAATAGATCATAAAACGAAAATAATTTAATTAAAACATTACAATTTTCACCATGTTGACCGGGTAGCAGGTGTTCTGCTGATTAAACGATATGCTATGAAAAAGTTAAGTTTGTTTATGATGGCAGCAGCTCTGACCGGGTTGTTTGAGCTTGCTGCAGCGCAAAATAGCAGCACGAATGTAAACCATTCAGCTATTGTGGCCGCTAAAAACGATACAATTCCGGTAGACACGCTTCCTTCAAAGAAAAATAAGAAGAATAAAAAAAATCTGCCCAATCCAAATCCGGAACCGAACCCCAACCCACCTATGCCCAATCCCAACCCACAGCCTAACCCAAATCCACCGAATCCGAATCCTAACCCGACACAACCGAATAACCCAACCAACCCGGTGCCACCGGGACATGTGAAGTAAAACTTGCCAACAAGTTAAGAAGGCCGGACGAGACATCCGGCTTTATATTTTCAGAAAGTGAAGCGTACCATAAGTTATACAAAAAAGTAAGTGACTGTATGCTTTCCTTTACAGTTTTCCCGATGGCAATAGTGTCAGAAAAAAAATCGCATAGCTTTAATTAATATTACTTATATACCTGATTATCAATTAATTTTTTGCACATAAAACTAGCATGAAAATCATACTTGGTGTACAATTTGAAGTTGATGAACCCAAACAAATACAGAATAACACTATGAAAACAATCATTAACACCCAAAAAATCAAGACCCTGTCAGCATCGTTTTTTGCACTTGTATTGCTATCGTTTATGCTGACTTCCTGCTCGAAAGATAAAAGCAACACAAGCCTGTCTGCTTACATAAAAGTAACCAATTCGGCACAGGGATCGCAGCCCCAGGATTTTTACCTGAACAATACAATGACGAGCGCCACATCGGTATCTTATGGCGAAAGCTCGGACTTTGTTACTGCCAGTACGGCCGATAAGCAGGGGTCATTCAAAACGTCGGGCTCCGGCACCGTTAATGCCACTTTCAATTTGTCTCTTGCTGCCGGAAAATACTATGATGTATTTTACGCTGACGACAATTCAACGACCACGGCCCAGGACGACAGAACAGCCCCGCAGTCGGGCAAAGCACGAGTGCGCTTTATCAACCTGAGCTCTGCGGTTCAGTCAAATGTTGATTTCGGAATAGACGGAGGCGCCAAATTAGTATCGGCCATTGGTTATAAAGCGGCTTCTGCTTATTATGATGTCGATCCGGCCAGTGCCTTTGATCTGTACCTGTCAGGATCATCGTCAGCGCTGTTAAGCATTCCGGCTTTATTGCAGGCAGGCCACATTTATACGATCTACGTATCGGGTACTTCCAGCGCTTCGCTTTCTTCGCATGTTATCGCTGAAAATTAATCTGTACTCACAACTATCCAATAAAAATGCCCGCTATTATTAAATGCGGGCATTTTTTATAACTAAAGCTATGTCTAAATTATTTAATATTAAGTGTCATACCTATAGTCGTCTGTAATGCGGTCATCGGTTGCCTGGTTACTAACCTGCCAACATTTAGCTGCCGGTTTTCGGTGGTCACGTTCGGTCCGTCAGTAGAAATGTAAGTACTTTTAATACCAACGGTCCAGTTATCACTGAATTTGTAACGGAGACCTACATTGCCACTGTAGCCAAATACGGTACCTGATGCGCTTTTCTGATCGATTATGTCCGTCTGCTCGGGCACACCCGACATTACGATAGATAAAGAAGGCGTAGAGGTAACCTTGATAAAGCCTGCAGATGCGCGCAGATCGAGGATAAATTTATGATATTGAAAAGAATACTGCGGTCCTGCCAGGAAGCTCAGGCTGTGATAACGATTTACTGCGGTAACAGTCGTATAATCGGCATTGAATGAATTGGTATATCCCTGTGCAAGGATATAAGTATCATTGTATTTAAGCTCGCCCTGGTCCTGGAAGGCTAACGAGGCCCCTATTCCCAGGTTCTTATAAAAATAATAGGCACCGTCGATGCTGATGGTAACTCCTCGTTTGGCAAAACCGGCGCTGTTGTTATCATAGTTATAGCTTGCAAAATCGCCTCTCGGGACAGACAATCCGCCGTAGAGACCGATATAGCTTTTCACCTGGGCTGTTGCGCCCGCAGCGATGAGCAATAAGAAGGATAGTATAATGGAGGTATAGATTTTTTTCATATTATTCATGCGAAATTAACTGAGATATGTCCTGTTATTTAAGCTATTGCTGAACGTCATTAAATGTATAAGGGATGTTCTTAAATTCTCCTGCTGTAATATTGTCCACACTGATCGATTGGACCTGGCCGCTGTTATCATAGGTAACAGACCTTGAGTAAAATGAGAAAGTACCGGTGATCTTTTTTGCCACCGAATCAACCGCGGGAATAATGATTGTACCGCTGCCTGGGGATACGGAACCATGCGGCAGGTAAACATACTGCCCCGACTGGTTCTGTTGCAGCGTTTTATATTGAGCAAAAACGGTTACAGAATCTACATTAAAGGTGCCGGTAGAAAACCCGGGGCTGTCGCTTGCATTAAGCAGTGCGACAGAAAAAATAACCTCTTTTTGATCTTTTATCCCTGAACAATAAAAAGTTTTGCTTTTTGTATCAAGGTCGTAATCGATAGTGGTACTTATCGTATCCGGAGCCCATGTAGTACCATTGATATTAGCCTGAAAAGGCGCATTGGTGTAAGCAGAGGCCGATACGGTATCTTTTTTACAACTTTGTATCAAAAAAAAAGCTGATAAGAGGAAGACAGGTAGTCGAAGTTTATTCATACAGAGAATTTAATTACGCTGATAACGGGTTTTCGCTTCATTAATTATGCCGGTTAGTATGATTTTACATTTTTTAACCGGGCGCAAAGTAACAAAATTATCCGTTCAAGTTTAAAAGCTGGCGCCAGGCGCCACGCGATTTTTATTTAAACAACCATTATTCAGTTAACCGGAACATTTTATTACCTCCTTAATCATAATCATAAATCAAGACGCAAATTCTAATAACTTTTGTTTAATAAATTATCCTTTATTAAAAAATAGTTAACATACTGAAAATTAATCATCTAAGGCTTGCTTTTTTATATTATTGTACAGATATTTAATGTAGGGAAAGCCTTTGAAAAAAATTAATGGTCAGGTATCCAACCGGGTATCTGATCGATCTCTGCATCATTCCCGCTTTCGTACTAAACTTGAAAATCACATTTCTATGAAGAAGAAACTTATTTTACCGGCGTGTTTGGCTTTATTGGGACTCATTTCCTTAAGCAGCTATTTCT
>DASZWG010000082.1:0-2669 GCA_035546675.1 Mucilaginibacter sp.
AGATCACACCGGCCCGCACCCTGCTGCTTACCGACGAGGAGATGCGGGCAAGCTACGTAAGCAGGCAGAAAAACGCTTATATCAAATACCTGGCTGAAGCGATCCTGGGCGGCCAGATCGACCTGGAAAAATTCCCGCTGATGCCCGACGATGATATCCGTGCGCGACTGATCGCGCTCAAAGGAATCGGGCATTGGACCGTAGATGTTTATCTAATATCGGCCCTGCATCGTGCCGATATATTTCCCATTGGCGACCTGGCCGCCGTTAATGCTTTGAAGCGTGTTAAAAACTTGCCCAAAGAGACAACCCGTGAACAAATACTGGAGATCGCTGCACGTTGGGCGCCTTACCGCACAATTGCTGCAAAACTGCTCTGGCACCATTACCTGAGCGCTCCGAAGCCTGCTGCATCAAAATAAATTTTTGAAATGAGCAGCAACAAATTCCTATATTTATCATAACCAGATACTCCCCTTTTATTTTTAACGTTAAATCAGTCAAACCGGAACGGAACGGGCTTCATTCTGTTATGTTCTGAAAACAAGTTTGGCAGATTTTGATTTTTCTTATAAAACGATCTGCATATGAAACTGATCATTCATGGCGGCTTTTTCAGCGAATCAAAAACCAACCAGGAGGTTAAACATGCCAAGCAGGAGGCATTGCTTGAGACAGTGAAACTGGGGTATAGGCACCTGCAAAATCATACGGCGCTCGAAACCGTGGTTTACACGGTTTGCCTGCTTGAGGATTGCGATCTTTTTAATGCAGGCACTGGTTCGCAGATTCAAAGCGATGGCAAGATCAGGATGAGCGCTTCACTGATGGACAGTAAAACTATGAACTTTTCGGGCGTGATCAATATTGAACATGTGAAGAACCCGATAGCGGTTGCGGAAAAACTGCAGAAAATGCCCGATAAGGTGCTGAGCGGTAAAGGCGCACAGGAGTTTGCCCGTCAATGCGGGTTTGCTTATTATAATCCCGAGACGCCGCAGCGGAAGCATGAGTACGAAAAGAAACTGAGCGATTCCATCCGACTGGGTACTGTTGGTTGTGTAGCGCTCGATCATTACGGACATATTGCTGCCGGTACGTCGACAGGCGGCAAAGGGTTCGAGGTGCCGGGCAGGGTAAGCGATTCAGCAACCGCCGCGGGAAATTATGTGAATGCGCTGGCGGGTGTATCCTGCACCGGCATCGGCGAAGACATTGTAAGCGGCGCGGTAGCTCCGAAGATAGTTACACGGGTAAGCGACGGCATGAGCCTGCAATTAGCCACCATGAAAACTTTAAACGAATTAAAACCGTTTAATGGGCTTGCAGGGGTGATAGGAATATCGGCTGCCGGTGAGGTTTATTACGCAGATACCCATCCTTATATGGTCTGGGCTTTGAACGATGGCCGCATTGAGGTTTTCAATTAATTGCCGCAAATTGTTGTGGGCCAATTTTATATGTATATCTTAGCATCCTGGTTAATAAATTATTGTAATTATCCACTGAACAAATTTTAATGCGGTACAGGTTGATCATTTTCTTTTGCGCTATCAGCTTTTCGGCTTCGGCGCAATGGTGGCACATCCACATTGGTTTCAGAAAACACCCTGTACTTGCGCAGATAAAACTTTCCAAACCGAATTCGGTCAGCAAAATAAAAATCGCCGCTACGCCTGATAATTTTTCGGTGCAACCAATCGTTTATGCCGAAAGTACATTTGTACTCGAAGCGGAAGAAGCTGTGCTGATTAAAATGGTGAAGCACAACATGGCATGGAGGATATACAATGTAGCCAGCTATAATTTCAGCGACCTGGCGCATGTATACATGAAGCTCCATCGCTTTTCGGAAGCTAAGTGGTACCTGCTGCAAAGCAATACCTTATCGAGGGAGGAGAACGATGATAAGCATACGATAGACAACCTGGTCAGTCTTGCCGAGGTGAAAACTGACATAGGCGACACAGCCTCAGCCCGGGCCGACCTGGTTGAGGCGCGCAACCTTGCAAGGGCCAGGGGGATGCAGCAACAAACCGCTGAAATTGAAAAGAAAATATCACTGCTCGATCAGTATAAAGCAAGTATTCAAAAACCCGAACCGAAGTACGCAGAAACCGCTGAGGATGGCAAGAAGGACCTTTAACGGGTGTTTTCAAACTAATGACAAAATATAAATCTAAAATCGTGTGTAATTTGTAATATTGTTATCTCTGAGCAGGAGACAGTATTTGCACTGTCTCTTTTTGTTTACATTAGCAAACTTATAATAAAGAAAAAGTGTTGATGTTTTATTTTAATCCTGATTTAAAGACAGTTAAAAATATGTTTAAGAAATTATATTTCGTTATAGTGCTTGGCGCCGCATTGGCCTGTAAAGCATCTCCCAAACTTGCCGATACGGTTGCCGGCTCTAACAATATACAGCCCGATGCACAAGAAAGTATTGTTTGCCAAACCGTATCCAAACTGATTACGGACTATAATTACAAGAAGGTGCAGCTGAACGATTCGCTGTCGGAAGTGATCTTTAACCGTTACCTTAAAGCCCTTGACGAGAACCACAACTATTTCCTGGCTTCTGATATTAAGGATTTTGACCGTTTTAAAGATGAGATTGACGATGACCTGAAGAGCGGGAACCTGGGCGATGTGTTTTACATATTCAA
>DASZWG010000083.1:0-8200 GCA_035546675.1 Mucilaginibacter sp.
CCGTGAATAAACCATTGTCCCGATTGGCCTGAGTAATGCCCCGAGCGAAATACCCAGTATCTTTTACCCTCTTCATCCTCCACCTGGTAATAATCGCGGTGTTCACCCTGCTCAATCCACCATTCCCGTTCAATGCGTTCGGGCCCGTCGGCTTTGCGTATTTTGTGAACATTGTTTTTATAGACAAACAACATTGGCGGGTTATCCGGAAGCAAAGAGGTAACATCTATCCGCTCGGGGCGGGGCAGTAAAAGTGATGGACGAGGCCTGTCGGTTCGCCATGGGGTTGTGCGCTTATCTTGTAATGAAATAGCTGGTTTTATGGAACGTTCGGGCCAGTGATGTTCCTGCGGCAGATAACGCCGGATATTGATGGCTCCAATTTTATTCGCCAGCCTGTCGAGCAGTTCCGCCAGACCGGCATCGTCTAATCCTCCCTCCCCCGGCGACCAGAGCATTTCCTGTTCGGGTTCAGCTTCTTCCACCTTAGTGGCATCGAGAATGAACAATTCTATCCCGAGGTCGGGTTCGATGGTGGGAATTTTCAACTCGAACAGCCTGAATAAATGATTTACGAAATTCGATGCCTTATTGGTACCAATGTTCACTTGTATTATTTTACCATCGAGCCGGTAACATTTTAAAGCTGCCGTACGCAAACCCAAACCCTCGCCTGACAAACGCCTGCACAAATTCTCCAGTAGTTTTTTTATGGCAATCTCAATGCCAGTGGCCGTTCGTATAGGTTCCAAACAAGGCAGCCGTTCCTGGTAAGGTTCCACAGGCTGCAACAAGTCGAGCGGCTCCTGTTCATTACCCAAAGCCTGATCGAGTCGCAGCAACAGTTGAGTGCCAAATCGCCGGCGCAATACCGACCGGCCAATACCCGTAAAACTTTTAATGCTGTAAAACCCGAGCTTTTGCAGGCGTTCCAGAATTTCGGCTTCTAATCGTAATGCCGTTGGTGAAAGCGCCATTAATGCCTCTGCCTGCTTTCCGGGTTCAATTATCGGTTTATCCTTACCAAAACGCGCCACGGCCCATGCCGCGCCAACCGTATCGGCCATTGCGCCCCGGGCATCATATCCTTTGCTTCGCAATACTTTTATGATATTGCCGAGATAAGCCCGTTCGCCGCCCCACAAATGTGAACAGCCCGAAACATCAAGTATAAGACCATCGGGCATACCCACTGCCACCATCGGCGTGTATCGGATGCACCATTCGCCTAAAGCTTTCAACAGTTTGGCTTCTTTGCCCGGAATATGATCGGCCATTTCCAGCGACGGCACAACCGCCCTTGCATCAGCCAAAGCCATGCCGGGTAATATACCCTGCGATTCCGCCAGTGCATTAGCAGCAGTGATCAGCATTCGCCCGCGTTCAGGCGCGGTAAAAACAAAAGGAAGCGCTTTCAATTCAGGCCGGCGGAGGGTCAGCCAATCCGTCGTCAAATGACGGAACCATATCGAAACAAAACGCTTTTGCATGTTTAGCCGACCTTTCGTTCATATACCTCACGTACAGCAATTTCTTTTTCAACCTGCACAAACCGCCCTTCGGCCCATTCCAACTGCCAGTTGCCAGGACTACCATTACGCACTTTAAGCAGATCAACCTGCCAGCGTGGGAAACCTACACCGGGTAACCCGTCTTCTGTTCCACCTGGCAAATGAGATATCTGCCAGCGGGCCATGCAGGTACTAGCGCCGGCTTTTCGCGGATCGGTGCGCAATATAAATCCCGTCACTTTACTGTTCTCAACCGCTAACTGAAGCCGTCGCGACTCCGCAAAGCTGATACTTTGCAATTCGGCTATTACCGCAGTCAGTCCTTCACATTTCAGAGCTTCCTCGGTAACCCAAAGGACATCCTTTTCCCTTATCAAATCGATAAAAATGATACGGTCCGCTTCAACATTAAACATTGCCATTGCAGGCGCAAATATCTTCCCGGTAATACTTATCCACAGGCAAGCGCCGCCCTGCTTCATCAGTGAAGCCAATATGCCGCTTATAAAGCCCGAACTTGCTGCCAAGTGTTCGGTGGTGGGGCATAGCACTTCGTGAATGGCGCCAACCGGGAAAACACTATTCGGAAAAGAGAATTCAATATCGCCTAAGCCAATATTGCCCATGCTACCTGCAGAAGGCGGTTTAAAACCCTCCAACAGCAAAATATCCTTTCGCAGCTTATTGATTATATCCTGCTTTTTATCCGGCATTGTTAAAGACTGGGTAACAAAATTGCTAAAATTTTTAGTATTATTAGCAAATAATTTTCATTTTTGTTTTATGACGAAGAATACAGGTCTGATAACGGAAGCGAAAGTGTGGGTAAAACGGGAGGACGCTCCCGGCGAGATCATCCGGGTGGCGCTTGATGCCGGTATCGGCAATAAGACCATAGCTTATAACCTGTACCATGCGTTCGAGGATACCCCCGAATACCTTGGCAGAATATTATTCGACGAGCAGGGTTATTGGATATATGATGGTTCGGTTTTAAAGATTGCCGAACAGGAACAGCTGGCAAAATTTATTATCGATTACATCAAAAAACATGCTTCCGACCCGATCAGATAAATCGCTTCAAACAATCCCTCACCTGCCCCAGGTATCCCGGGCCGAACAAATTGAGATGCACTAATAAGGGATATAAGTTCCACAGGCCGAGCCGCTGCTGCCAGCCTTTAGCTAAGGGGAAATGATGATCATATGCTTCATAGAACTCATCGGAAAACCCGCCGAACAGCGTCGTCATAGCGATGTCGGATTCACGGTGACCATAGCTTATCGCCGGGTCGATCAGGTACGGCTTGTCATCTGCCACGATCAAATAATTACCGCCCCACAGGTCGCCGTGGATCAAGGCCGGCGGTTCCTCCTCAAATAAGCCCGGCAAGCGCTCGTATAGTTTATTAAATTGATCTGCATCTTTACTGTTTACCAGGTTTTTATCAATTGCTAACTCAACCATAGGTTTAAGTCGTTCCTGTATAAAAAATTCCGGCCAGGTACTATGCGACCGGTTGGATTGCGGCAGCGAGCCCATATAATTATCACCTGTTGCGCCAAAACTTGCGACTGTGTGCCGGTGCATTGCAGCGAGTTGCTCACCCATCAAAGCAGAACCTTTAGACGACGCCCTTTTATGATCGATCCATTCCAGCACCAGGAAACTCTCATCCCCAAAATCATCCTGCAGGATCACTCCCGGTACGCAGATAGTTTGTGTGCGGGCGATCGTTTCAAGCCCGTCTTTCTCGGCTTTGAACATTCCCGGGAAGGCATGTTTGTCATTAACCTTGATTAGATACTTTGAAGTATTCCCGTGCAGGCAATACACCCGGTTAATACTCCCTCCGCTAATGGGTGTAACACCATTAATATCGATACCCAATTCTCCGGACAAATATGTGAGCAATGACGGATCAATTGACATAGGCTTGCTTTGTAAGTGCATAAATAAAGAGGCTGATTGATATTTATAAAATCCGGTTACTATATCCCTGTTAATAACACAAACCTGTTGTAACAACGGATATTAATTTTTATTTTAGTTTACACTAAACCCCAGGCAATGGAATTAACCACAACCCCATCAAACGAGACCCACCTGTGCGACTCGTGTTTTAGTCCGGTAGGCGCAGATGACCAGTTTTGCCCCCATTGCGGCTATCCGTTAAAAGGTACTCCGGAAGAACAAAAAACTTTCAAATCTAAACAGATCGTCAATAGTATTGACATGGCCGATTACCAGAAAAAGCTGAGAATCGCGGCCAACACATTATACTATCTGTGCGGTATATTTATTCTTGCCGCCATTGTCCTCTTTTTTGTGCACAAAGATGAGGACCAGGTACTGGCTTACGTTATTCCCAATCTTATACTGGCGGTAATATTTCTGTTGCTGGGTGCTTTTACAAAAAAACAACCGCTGGCCTGTGTCATTTCGGGCTTGTGTCTCTATGTTATCGTGCAGGTACTGAATGCTATGGTAGATATCAAAACTCTTTTCAGCGGTATCTATATCAAAATTTTTATCATTCTTTTCCTGATCAGGGGCATCAAATCAGCTATTGAGGTGGACAGGATAAGGAAAGAAAGCAACCTGGTCTGAGCATTGGAAACAGATCCGAATGAACTTCAGCCCGGCCGGAAGGCCTGCGTTCAATGTGGTGAGCTGATCGCCGCAAAAAATAAGTTTTGCAATCACTGCGGTGCATCCCAGTATGCGATATTGCAGCTTACTTATAAAGATCGCTGGATACTGATCAAACAGGCTGCGTTTTATTACCTGCTCGACCTGGGCATCTGTTTGCTGGCCCTCGTTGACGCTTTCGAAACCCTTTCCTGGCTCGTTATTTTCGATATTTCGAGCGCTGTTATCGCAATCGCTTTCTTTGCCTATAACTGGGATGATACCAAATCCTGTCTGCGATGGGAAAGCTTTTCCCTGCGCAAATTGCTGACGTACTGCGGCATTGCCATTGCAGGACAACTGGTTGTATTTTATGCCGTAACCTGGCTCAATATCACCATTTTTTCGCGCGATGTATATTATTATGGATTTTTTGAAGGATACAGCCACGGGCGGCTGTTGCTTATCTTTTTTGTTGCCGTGTTCCCCGCTTTATTTGAAGAACTGGCATACAGAGGATATTTATTGCAGGTTTTGTTAAAAGCTACCGACGAACAGCAGGCAGTTTATATTACCTCACTTATGTTTGCTTTCATACACCTTAGCTTTATCTCCCTGTTCTGGCTTGTACCGTTCGCCTTATTCCTTGGCTTTACCCGCATAAAAGAAAAAACTATCTGGTACGGCGTATTTATTCATTTCAGCTTCAACCTTACATCATGCCTGCTGGACATTTATGCACACAGGTAACCAGGCGTTCCACACCGCATTTGGCTTAATCAATTCTAATTTCTAACTTCATCAATAATCTTTTATTAACCGCCTTTAAACACATTTTTTAAAATCATGAACGAACAATTACCTCCACCGGTGCAGATGTTTAATCTGATCACCGGTTTCTGGATCTCATGCTGCATTTATAATGCCGCCAAATTAAATATCGCCGATTTGCTTGCCGAAGGCTCCAAAACACCGGCTCAACTTGCTGAAAAGACAAGCAGCGACCCTTCTTCACTATACCGGGTGCTTCGTGCTTTGGCGAGTGCCGGCATTTTCACTGAAAATGATCAGGGACAATTTGCCAATACAATGCTCAGCGAAACATTAAAAAGTGATATACCCGGATCGATGAAAGCTATGGCAATAGCGCAACTGGGCGACCATTATAATGCCTGGGGAAACCTGTCGTATAGTATTAAGACAGGCGGGATCGCTTTTAATGACGTCGAAGGCATGAACGTTTGGGAGTATTACCAATCGCATCCTGAAGAGAGTATAAATTTTATGAAAGCGATGACCGGTATGTCCAAAGCTTCTGTTATGAATGTCTTACCCGCCTATGATTTTTCAGCCTTTAAAACCCTGGTCGATGTGGGAGGCGGCAACGGAGCGCTCCTCATGGGTATTCTTGAAGCATCGAATGAAGCGACGGGTATCGTATTCGACACCGGCAATGTTATTGAAGAGACAAAAAAAGCGATCCTGGCCAGAGGCTTTGATTCCAGGTGCAAAGCAGAAGCGGGTGATTTTTTTGTATCGGTTCCGGCCGGAGCGGATGCTTATCTTATGAAAATGGTTCTCCACGACTGGACCGACGAACAGTCAGTGTCTATATTAAAAAACTGCGCTAAAGCAATGAATGCTGACAGCAAGCTACTGGTTATAGAATCTGTCATCCCTGAGGGAAATGCACCCCATCCCGGAAAACTTTTGGATATCAACATGATGGCAATGACAGGGGGCAAAGAACGTACAGAAAAAGAATTCAGGATATTGCTTTCGCAAGCCGGATTAGAATTAACCAGGATAGTTTATACCCATTCGCCATTGTTCAGTATTATGGAAGCGGTAAAGAACTAAAGAAGGCGTAAAGATAAAGCAAAATATCACGGCAAAAACCTACTTTTGCGCTTTCAGATGGAGCACATTCGTAATTTTTGCATCATAGCGCATATCGACCACGGCAAGAGCACGCTTGCCGATCGTTTGCTCGAATATACCAACACCATTACCCAACGCGAGGCCCAGGAACAGTTGCTCGACGATATGGACCTGGAGCGTGAGCGCGGCATTACGATCAAGAGCCATGCCATCCAGATGGATTACGTGCTCGACGGTCAGAAATATGTGCTCAACCTGATCGATACGCCGGGGCATGTGGATTTTTCGTACGAGGTATCGCGCTCTATCGCCGCCTGCGAAGGCGCGCTGCTCATTGTCGATGCCTCGCAGGGTATACAGGCGCAAACCATTTCGAACCTGTATTTAGCGCTGGAAAACGACCTCGAGATCATCCCGGTGCTCAATAAAATGGACCTGCCCGGCGCTATGCCCGAGGAGGTGAAGGACCAGATCGTCGACCTGCTGGGCTGCAAACGCGATGAGATACTCGCGGCATCGGGTAAAACCGGCCTGGGCGTGCACGATATCCTGCGTGCCATAGTGGAGCGCGTCCCCCCTCCCGTCGGCGATCCGTCGGCCCCGCTGCAGGCGCTGATATTCGATTCGGTATTCAATTCCTTCCGAGGTATCATCGCCTATTACAAAGTGGTGAACGGCGAGATCAGGAAAAACGATAAAGTGAAATTCGTAGCCACCGCCAAACAGTATATCGCCGATGAAGTGGGTACGCTGAAACTGAACCAGTTGCCTAAAGATGTGATCCGGACAGGCGATGTGGGCTATATCATATCAGGTATCAAAGAAGCGCGCGAAGTAAAGGTGGGCGACACCATAACGCATGTGGACCGACCCTGCGCCGAAGGTATACAGGGCTTTGAGGAGGTAAAACCGATGGTATTTGCGGGTATTTACCCGGTAGATACCGACGATTTTGAAGAGCTGCGCGAATCGATGGCCAAATTGCAACTGAACGACGCCTCGCTGGTGTTCGAGCCTGAATCGTCGGCGGCGCTGGGCTTCGGCTTCCGCTGCGGTTTCCTCGGTATGCTGCACATGGAGATCATCCAGGAGCGGCTGGAGCGCGAGTTCGATATGACGGTGATCACCACGGTTCCCAACGTATCGTACCGGGCCTACACCACCAAAGGCGAAGAATTGCAGGTGAACAACCCGTCTGATCTGCCCGACCCGAGCAAGCTGGATTTTGTTGAAGAACCCTATATCAAGGCGAGCATCATTACCAAAGCCGAGTTTGTGGGTCCGGTAATGTCGCTTTGTATCCAAAAGCGCGGGATCATTACACATCAGTCGTACCTGACCTCCGACCGCGTGGAACTGACCTTTGAAATGCCGATGGGCGAGATCGTATTTGATTTTTACGATAAGCTGAAAACGATATCCAAAGGTTATGCTTCGTTCGATTATCACCAGATCGGTTACCGGCAATCGGACCTGGTGCGCCTCGACATCCGCCTGAACAGCGAACCCGTGGATGCGCTTTCGTCGCTTATCCACCGCAGCAATGCTTACGATTTCGGCAAAAAGATATGCGAAAAGCTGAAGGAACTGTTACCGCGGCAGCAGTTCGAGATCATCATACAGGCGTCTATCGGCGCCAAGATCATCGCCCGCGAAACGGTGAAAGCATTGCGTAAAGACGTGACCGCTAAATGTTACGGCGGCGATATTACGCGTAAGCGCAAGCTGCTCGAAAAGCAGAAAAAAGGGAAAAAACGCATGCGCCAGGTGGGTAACGTGGAGATACCGCAATCGGCGTTTATGGCAGTTTTAAAATTAGATTAATTTAGTCTGGTGATGACCAAGTATCTTGAGGTAAGTTTTCATACTATTAAAGGTATTAAGAAACTGATTGACTTGGGAGGCTCAGCTTATGGCGAATGGATTGTTTATGATGATGAATATCCTGTTTACCATATAAGATGCTTTGATATCAACGAACCGTCCAATATCAAGATCAAGGAACTTATTGAAAATAACCAATATACAATATCTCAAATTTTAAAAACAATAAACAACCAGCAGAGCATTAATTTGTCCCTTGGACAAAGGCCAGTATTCGAGTCGATAGAAAATAAAGAATTAATTGATTTAGATCTTGGGCCATTACCCGAAATCTGGCTTAATAATATTTAAC
>DASZWG010000084.1:0-1715 GCA_035546675.1 Mucilaginibacter sp.
CCTCTTAATTTATTCCCGGAAAATTAGCGGTTATTCTTCTTTAACGATCCTTTTCAGCGCGACCTTATTCCCCTGCTTTACCTCGAGGTAATAAATACCGTTCAGGCCAAGCGTAAAACTTTTGCTGAAGCTGCCATTGGCTGCTTTATCGCTCCAGATCAGTTTGCCTTCGTTATCGGTAAATTTCACGCTTGCCGGTGCATGGGCGCCAAGGCTGAAAGTAAGCAGGATTTTGCCCGAGGTAAATTCGGGCACCAGGGCCAAATCGTTCAGGTCAAGGTCTGCTTTTTCACTGCCTGTAACCTGTTTGGCCTTTTCGGGCGATGCTTTCATTACCCTGAAGCTGACATGCGTGGGTATACCGTCGCTGCCGGTATTGGTATATTCAAAGGTCTGTACGTTGCGGTGCATAAACCCAAAACCGCGGCGGGGCATAGGCATATCGAAATTCGGGTTGCGGAAGCCGAAGTCGCGCGGCTCGAAACGGAATTCATCAGGATTCATTTTGTATTGATAATTGAAGGTTAAGGTCGAATCCTCGCTGCCGTTCGGCCCCCTGAACCTGAATTTGAAGAAACGGCGGGCGCTGTCGCCGCCGAAACGGTGTCTTTCGGTAAACATACGGTTCATGCCTGTATCCGGGCGGCGGCGCATAATGACGATATTCTGGTGATCGGCTTTGTTGATCGAATAATCTAAGTTTTCAATATCCCTGAGCGCCTGTTTACGCTCATCCGGAGCCAGCTCTTTAATATTTTTTCCATTAACGATGGTATCGCCGTTGGTGATCCTTATTTCTGTATTCCGAATGTCAACGTCCCGGTTACTCTGTGCACATACAATAGGCGGCAGTCCGATGATAACCATAATGCTCAGCGCGAAGACGAATTCAAAACCGGGTTTTAAAGCAAGCTTTTTCATGGGATGGGGATTAATTTTGAACAGATCAAAGTTAAGAAGCTATTCAATTTCAAGTTGTTAAATCTTTATCCCGATTTGTTAAAAATTGTTAAATCCTCGTATTTTGGGGGTATTTGCGATAATTTTGTTACAGGGATATCGCCATAACGTCGTTATTATTAAAGACGAAATGATAAAAATGTCCCCCAAAAGGACCAGGGTCTGAATGAAAAAGAAAAGCATAGGTTTAATTATAGGTTTGATGGGTTTTGCACTGCTGGGCGTAATGTCTATGCAATTATATTTTTTAAGGCAGTCGTACCAGATGCAGTCCGATCTTTTCGACCGCTCGGTCAACGACGCATTGAACAACGTTGTCAGCAAGCTGGCCAAGCAGGATGCCATTAATTTTTTGAATAAAAAGGCCCGGCGCATGGAAGGGCTGGATAAGAAACCGGATTATAACACGGCCAAAACTACCTTTGTGAGCAACCCTGACGACGGTTCGGATAATTACGCCAGGAGCCAGTCGCCTGCAAAACGAAGAATGACAGCACGCGAGCGCAGGCTCAATTTATTGCGCGACAGCCTGGAGCAGGTGATCATGAACAATAAGCTGGACGAGGAATTTTTCAATATGGCCCGTTCAGGCGAGTTAAGGCTGAATATCCGGTATGAGGAATACACGGATGAATTTGGCAATGTACACCAGCGCATGACCGACCCGACGATCGTGCAGGTGCCGGGCAGCCACGCCGTTGCTCACAAGCCGGCCAGATTGTATAAATACGATACCGCATATTTCGATTACATCG
>DASZWG010000085.1:0-9144 GCA_035546675.1 Mucilaginibacter sp.
ATCGCTTCGTTTTTCGTTTTCAAACGCGAATTAAGCTGGGTAACCCTGCTGCTGGTAATAGCCGGATTTATCGGAGCCTGGCTTGCTTCCGGTATCTTTCATGGCGGCGATCCAAACCTGTCGCTGCTCGACCCTGTATCCCGCGCGACTTTTGAAAAACATGACCAATATGCCGGCTATACGGTATGGCTTAGCGGCGTTGCTGCGCTTGGAAAAATAATCAGCCACTTCTTCCTGAAAAGGAAGCCGGTATATGAGCTTATCGTAACTCTCCTGTTAGCAGCCTGCTCATATACGGTTATCGTAGCCGGAGATATGGGAGCCCGCCTGGTACATATTGACGGAATAGGCGTTCAGGGCCGGGATATTCCGGCACACGATGATATGTAATTTATACAATGAGCGGATCGGACATCTGATCTCCGCCCTCTGACTTCAGACCTCATCACCTCCACGCCCCGAGCAGCCGCCTGATCACGATGATCTCGGCCGTATGGTAGGCATTGTGATCGGCTATTTGTAATGCTTCGCGCAGGATGCTTTGCCCGTGGCCGTAAGGAAAAGGTTTATACAGGCCGCCTTTTTTGATGAGCGAAATAAACTCGTCCAGGTCGGCGCCGATCTGTTTGATGCTGTTATCCCAGGCAGTATCACCGGCAGGCGCTGTTTCTTGCGGCCAGTACGCTTCGGGCCATTTAGGCGATACATGATCCCCGCTTTTGCTGAATTCGAGCATATCCCACTGTGCAATGCGGATGTGCTCCACCAATTGCCAGATGCTGTAAGGCAGCTTATCCGGCTTCGCGCCCCTTAGCTCAGGCGGTAAACCCTCAATTGCCTGCTTAAAACTTGCATGGGCGCTGCCGCCGTTCAGCAATTTCAACAACTCGTTTACCAGTATTTCGTGTTCCTTGTCTGTCATGCCGATAAATTTATATACTATACCAATAAGTTCCTTTTAAGATCGATCAATTTGACAGAGAACAGAGAAATTTAACGGACGGAGCCCTTTCCGGATGACAATCATTCACAGGCAAAGGCTTTTTTATTGAAAATGCTTATGTTTATCTCCCAGGATAATACCCTTTTCCAGTGATCAGAAAAATATTGCTTTTCGCGGGGCTTGCTGTTATTGCAGCCTCGTGTAAAAAAGACAGCACGATAGCACCCATGGCAGGCAGCGTAGACGATGCAGCCTTTAAAGTTTATGAAAAGAATTTCCTTGATGAATTCTGGAAACTGGAGCCCGATTGGGCTACAAGCGTAGGCTATCACAAATATGACAGCATCCTGCTGGTACCCGACAAGCAAAATCGTAATAAGCTGCTCAAATTTGTTAATATCCAGCTCGACTCGCTCGGCAAGTATAATCCCGATAAGTTTATCGAAACCGATAAAATGGATTATGCCATCCTGCAAAACCAGATGAATTACATGCAGTGGCAGATCGAGGAGCTAAAAGCCTATGAGTGGGACCCGTCTTCTTATAATGTGACCGGCACGTTTGCCTACATCCTGAATGAGCATTACGAGCCGCTGGATAAACGGCTTACCAGCTTTTACGAGCGGATGGCGTTTATCCCGGATTATTACAAGGAAGCCGAAAAACAGATCAAAAACCCGGTGGTGGAACTGACCAGCCTGGCCATAGAGCAGGTAAACGGCGGATTGAGCGTATTTGAGCAGGATTTTGCCGATTCGCTGAAAAAGACGGCCATACCCGAAGCCACCAAAAAGCAAATGCTCGAAAGGGCAAAGCAATCGGCCGATGTGCTGAAAGGGTATACGGATTTCCTGAAGAATCTGAAGAACGATCAGCCGCGCAGCTTCAGGCTGGGTAAGGACCTCTACGACGATAAATTCAAGTACGAGATACAGGCTTCCGAAACAGCACAGCAGGTATACAACGCGGCGGTCGACCGTAAGAATTACATCCATCACCAGATGGCCAAACTGAGCCTGGAGCTGTGGCCCAAATATTTCGGTAAAAAGCCCCTGCCTGCCGATACGCTGGATATCATTGCACAGATGATCGACACGCTTTCGGTGAAACATGTGGACCCGGCCGGTTTTCAGAACGCTATAGAACAGGAACTACCCAAACTAAGCGCCTTTGTCACCGCCAAAAACCTGGTGACGCTCGATCCGGGCAAGCCGCTGGTAGTCCGCAAAGAACCGGGCTACATGGCGGGCGTTGCCGGTGCTTCCATGAGTTCGCCCGGGCCTTACGATATGGGACAGAACTCCTACTTCAATGTCGGCAGCCTGAACGGATGGACGAAGGAGCGCGCCGAAAGTTACCTGCGCGAGTACAACCAGTATATTTTACCTATCCTGTGCATTCACGAAGCTATACCGGGGCATTACGTGCAGCTGGTGTATGCCAATCGTTCCCCCAGTATGATCAAATCCATATTTGGCAACGGAGCCATGATAGAGGGCTGGGCGGTATACAGCGAGCAGATGATGATGGACAACGGTTTCGGCGATAATGCTCCCGAAATGTGGCTGATGTGGTATAAATGGCATCTGCGCTCGGTTTGTAATTTTATACTGGATTATAGCGTGCACTGCCTGAATATGCCTAAGCAGCAGGCGATGGAGCTATTGACGCATGAGGCATTCCAGCAGCAGGCTGAAGCCGAAGGCAAATGGAAACGCGTAAGCGTGACCAGCGTTCAGTTGGACAGCTACTATACAGGTTATAAAGAGATCATGGACCTGCGCGACCAGTGGAAGACCAAAATGGGCGACAAGTATACGCTGAAGGATTTTAACGAGAAGTTTTTAAGCTACGGCAGCGCGCCGGTAAAATTGATCAGGGATGCGATGCTGGAAAAGGAGAGCCCGGTTGCCGGTAATGACAATGGCGCCGGTAAAAATTAAACAGCTTTTGTTTATCCTGTATGCAAAATTAAATGCCACGAGGCAATTTATTTTTTGCACCAATGCTTTAATAGTATATTTTTAGGCCATGAAGAAAACCTTGACCTTGTTGCTGGTAGCAGGCATCAGTGTGACCTGCTACGCACAAAAGACCCAATTGCGGCTTAATTTGCAGAAAGACAGCACCTACTATCTTACTACGAAAACAAATATGAGGATCACTGAGACGATCCAGGGGCAAGATATGGTGATCAACACAACCATTGGTGCGAAAATGTCACATAAGGTTACGGCACTGACGGATACTTCTTATGAGCTGTCGGTAGCAATGGAAAGCATAATGATGCATACTGACGAGGGCAGACAACAAACTCCGGATGTAAATACCGACGATACCAGTAAACATGACTTGTTCTCAAAGATCATGTCGAGCATGTTACATCGGCCGATCATTGTTGAGGTTACTAAAAGAGGCCATGTACTTGATGTCAAGAATTCAGATAACCTGTATGCCGGGATTTATCAACTGTTCCCTGAAATTTCAGAAGATAAAAAAGAGCAGATCAAAGCAGTGCTAAAAAAATCTTTTGGCGATAAATCTTTCAAAATGGGGTTCCAGGATGCCTTTACGGCGCTGCCGGGTACGCCTGTGAGTATAAATGACAAGTGGACATCTATGAGTATATTCGAAACAATGGTTTCTGCCCGTATCAATACAACTTATTCCCTTGTTAACATTGTCAACAATGTTTGTACAATTCATGGCGACGCTACTGTTCAGCCATTAATAAACAATGGCGGGTATGTTGCTTTTAATAATATACCCATGCGTTTTAATAATGTGACTGGCTCGGTAGTTTCGGATTATAAGATGGACAAGACCACAGGGTGGATCAGGGAGGCAAAACTAATAAAGAATATAAAAATGGATGCCGATATAAAGGATAGCCCCCAGGTGCCCGGCGGCATGATCATGCCTATGTCAGTTTATGCCGATATTGAAATAAACGGTCAGTAAATAATAAACCGGCGAAGCGCGGGACGATTGCATTTCGCCGGTTTACCGGTAAAATATTTACTACTATCTCCAATGCCCGGGTATCCATACCCAGCCACGGCGCGTGTGGCGCCAGTGACCGCGTACCCATATCGCGCGCGGACGCGGCGGCAGCGCCCAGTAACCGGGTGTGTACACGTAAGCACCTCCCTTAACCACCCATTCGCCTTCTACCCATACATGGCGGCCCGAAGGGCGCGGCGGCGGGGCTATGCGCGCAGGCTCAGCGGGGCGCACTCTGATCACAACTTGCTGGGCCTGGCTTGCGGTAACACCGAATACCGATAAAGCGCCGGCCAGGAACAATATTTTAACATACTTTTTCATAATAAATGTTCTCGTTTTTATTCTAAGATAGAATAAGCGCAGTTTGGTTTAATTGTTTCTGAGAAAAATAACAAGGTTTGCAGCCATTGCTCTGTATATTCACGGCTTGCAAATAACCGTATCCTTTGGCAGCCCGCAAATACTTATATATACTTTTTGCCGCCTCACTTGCAGCAGTGTGTCACTACCCGGCATTGGCACAGAACGGGGATAGTACAAAAACGCGCAAAGATACCGTTCGCCGCCCGATCACGCTTCAAAAGGTTGAAGTGACGGGCCGCCCTGTTAGTTCATTCCGAAACAGCTCCTCTTCGTTTGGCGCTAAAATTCGGGAGCCGGTTATCGATATACCGCAGTCGGTATCAACGGTAAATAAAGAACTGATACAGGATAAAATGGAATTTACGCTGAAGGATGCTGCCGACAATGTAGCCGGCGTAGGCCAGTATTCCGGGTATGACGAATATACGATCAGGGGTTTTCGTGCCGAGAATGCCAGGGACATTGACGGCTTGCGGGGCTACAACGTCACGTACACCAGTCCATTGCTGGTCAACATTGAAAGGGTAGAGATCATCAAAGGGCCAACTGCGACCCTTTACGGCAACTGCGACCCGGGAGGCACCATCAACCTGGTTACCAAAAAGCCCCTGAACACCGCCGGAGCATGGTTCAGCATGTACCGTGGCAGTTGGGATCATTTTCGCGCCGAAGCGGATGTGACCGGACCCGTTAATACGAAGAAGACCTGGTTATATCGCTTCAATGCCGGGTATGATGACGGCAACTCGTTCCGCGATCATGTTTTTTCGGGAACGTATATGTTTGCGCCCGCATTCAGCTTTGATCCGAATGATAAACTATCGCTGAACGCGAATTTTTCGGTCTCGCACATCAGTACGGTGCTCGACCGCGGTCAGCCGGGTCTTGAAAATGACCATAATTTGCTGTCAACGCCTGTTTCGCTGTCGGTTATCCAGCCGGGCGATTACCTGCACGAAACGGATATCGCTTCAATTGTTTCTCTGAATTATAGGATCAGCGCTAAGCTGAGCTTTTACGCCGGTTACCTGGATTATATCACGCGCCAGGACGTAGCCGAACATGGCATAAACAGCTATATCAGCCCCGACTCTGTTGCGCTTTGTTACACCGCCTGGCATTATCCCACAACTACGAATACATTGAACAGCTATTTTACTTACCGGTTCGGCACCGGCAGCATTGGTCACCGGCTGCTGTTCGGGTACGATCGCGTGCGAAGCAGCGTTAACCTGGATCAGCAGTATTATGAACTGCCCGGCGAGTTCGGCCAAGGCAGCGGAATAGTGGGCACGCTTAGCCTTTTGAACCCGCAATACACCCGGCGGCCCGTGGCGCAATACCAGCCATCGGGCTATGACGATGATGCAAGCGATGTGGATGACGATGTATACCATACGCAGGGTGTTTATGCACAGGATGAACTGAGCCTGGGCAAATTGAAGCTGCTGGCGGGTATATGCGAAGAATTTTATAAAGGCGACGACGACAGCGCGGGCAGTTTAAAAGAGACTGTGTTCCTGCCGCGCATAGGCCTGGTTTACCGAATTACTCCAAACGTAAACTGGTATGCAACCTATAACAAAGGATTCGATCCTTTTGAAGCGGCAACCTCGGCACAGGTATTTGATCAGCCTTTCAAACCGATCATCAGCCGGTTATGGGAGACGGGTATCAAAGGCAATATCCTGGATCAGCGGCTGTATGCTTCGCTGGCCATTTACCGGCTTACCGTGCAAAATGTTGCCGTTAATGCTAACGACCTGTCAAATCCCGATCTTTTTGTGCAGCAGGGCGAAAACAGATCGCAGGGCGCCGAAGCCGAACTTGCCGGTAATATCCTGCCCGACCTGAGCGTGATGCTTGCCTATGCACATTGTGTAGCCAAAGTGACCAAAAGCGACGTGCCCTCACAAATAGGAACGCTGGTGGAGAATGCGCCCGTTAATTCAGGGTCGGGATGGATCAGGTATACCCGCAGCAAGGGTAAGCTCAAAGGTCTGGTTTTATCGGGCGGCTATACCTTTGCCGGGCGCAGGAATACGCTCGACCCAGCGACGGTGCTGCCGGGGTATGTGGTGTTCAGCGGCGGTGTGCGTTACAGCTATAAACGCTGGATGCTGGCATTGAACGTCAATAATATTACCGGCGAAACCTATTGGAGCGGCGCCTATAACAACATTTATAAATGGCCGGGTGAGCCGCGTAATTGCATGCTCGGGCTGGGTTTCAGGCTTTAAGGCAGACCGGGATCGCTGTTTCACTTGTTTCACCGTTTAAAACCGCAACACGTGAAACGGCTATTGCCTGATCGGCAATTCGCTGATAGGCTTATCTGCAGGCAGTTGAAAAATACTATCATCTATATCTTTCTGTTCGACAGACGTGGCAGTGATAGTGAATATCATTTGTTTGTTTTCTATGATCTCTTTTAAAGCTATTGAACCTGACATTTTAAGAAAAGCATACCAGTTACCTTCCTTGTGATCGGTGTAAAGTGAAGGCTTGACGGAAAATTGCCTGTTAAAATAATAGACCTGGATGCCGCTTTTGCAATTGAAAGTAAGTTTGTCGCAAGTGTAACCCAAAATGGTTGTATCGTTTTTCTTTAATTCGGCTTTATAGATCGTGTCCTGATCGATAGTTGAATTTGCCCAGCGGATAGTATCTTCCGATTTCTTACTAAAAAAGACCTTTTTTGCCTTGCTGAGGTATAATTCCCATGAAAGATAACTCCCGTTATAATCATTTTTGTAATCTGCGCCTTTCATATAATAGTGTTGTGTGTTGCCAATGATAGCTGAAAGCTGCTCACTGCTTAAACCCGGAATCCGGGATTGAACATCTATTGAATAAATTACTTCTCCTTCAAAGCTTTTTTGAGCAAATGAAGCAGTGTAAATTAACGGCAGCAGAAGTAAGGTTAGGATTTTCTTCATTTTTTAAACGTAAAAATATTCAAAACTTAGCATTGTTATACCGGCTTCCTGATCAGGGTGTAATTTTTTGATAAGTAATAGATTTGATATTTTTCCGATAACGCCTGATTAACTAATTTCTGGTCTCTAATCGCTAATTCACCCCAGAGCATGTTTCACTTGTTTCATGTGTTTCAACTGTGACGGAACGAAACAGTGAAACACAGGGTGGGATAAGTAGATGAACGGGTCGGGTATAAAGAGAAATTCTTATTATAAAATAATAGTCTTTATTAATTATTTTTAATGATTTGGGAATGAACCCTCGCTTGCGTTTAGCCAATTTGTACGTTTCAGTTGTTTCACTCATTTCAACCTGCAACACGTGAAACGAATGAAACAAGCCTATGTCTTGGCTCTTGATTCTTGGCTCTTGGTTCCAAAACCCACGTTTCATTTGTTTCACCGTTTCAAACCGCAACAACTGAAACATGCGAAACAAACTATTGCTGGTCTCTAATCGCTAATTCACTATCTTCGCTCTATGTCATCCGAAGAAGCAAAAAAACGCATCGAGGCCCTGTCGGCCGAGCTGAAACGGCACAATTACAACTATTATGTGCTGGCCATGCCTACCATTTCCGATTTTGAGTTCGATAAAAAGCTGGAAGAACTTATTGCCCTCGAAACGCAATACCCCGAGTTTATCGATCCTGATTCTCCGACGCAGAATGTAGGCGGCTTCATTACAAAAGAGTTCCCAACGGTGCAGCACCGCTGGCCCATGCTGTCGCTTGGCAATACCTATAACGAGCAGGAACTGATGGATTTTGATCAGCGCATCAAAAAAGCCATCGGCGATAATTTTGAGTACGTGTGCGAGCTGAAGTTCGACGGTCTTTCGATGAGCCTGACCTATCAGAACGGCCACCTGGCGCGCGCCGTTACCCGCGGCGACGGTACGCAGGGCGAAGAGGTGACCACCAATGTAAAGACCATACGCAGTATACCCAAGCGGCTGCACGAAGGCAGTTACCCCGACGATTTCGAGATACGCGGCGAGGTGTTTATGCACCTGAAAGCTTTTGAACGTTTGAACGAGGAGCGCATCGAGAACGGGGAGCCTCCTTATGCCAACCCGCGCAACTTTGCATCGGGAACTATTAAGCTGCAAGACTCAGGCGAAGTGGCCAAACGCCCGCTCGATAGCTTTATCTACTTTCTTTACACCGAAAAACGCTTGTTCGATACGCACTGGGATAGCCTGCAGGCGGTAAAAAGCTGGGGTTTCCCGGTAAATAGCGAAAGCAGACTGTGTTCTGATATCAGCGGTGTGATGCAATTTATCAAGGACTGGGAAAACAAGCGCTTTACATTATCATACGATATAGACGGCATTGTAATCAAGGTGAACAGCTATGCGCAGCAGGACGAACTGGGCTTTACCGCCAAATCGCCGCGCTGGGCCATAGCCTACAAATATAAAGCCGAGCAGGTGGAGACCGAACTGCTGAGCGTAAGCTACCAGGTAGGGCGTACCGGTGCGGTTACGCCGGTAGCCAACCTGAAGCCGGTATTCCTGGCCGGGACGACCGTAAAGCGCGCTACTTTGCACAATGCCAACGAGATCATCCGGCTCGACCTGCACGAAGGCGACATCGTGTATGTCGAAAAGGCGGCGAGATCATCCCGAAGATCATCAGCGTTAACCTGCAAAAGCGCAAGCCGGATGCCAGGCCCATCAGTTATATCACCAATTGCCCGGTATGCGGCACTCCGCTGGAGCGCAAGGAAGGTGAAGCGGCTTTTTACTGCCCCAATGACGAAGGCTGTGCACCGCAGATCGTGGGTAAGATGCAGCATTTTACCGGCCGCAAGGTGATGGATATTGACGGGCTTGGCGATGAAACCATC
>DASZWG010000086.1:0-3077 GCA_035546675.1 Mucilaginibacter sp.
ATTAGCGATCTCAACGGTTTTTCTGATAAATGCGGGCCTGTCTTCGCGCCGGTAAGTTTCGCGCATATCAGTTGTTGCAACCATCACGTAATCGTGATGCGGGAAATCGTTATCCAGGAACTGGCGGTTATTGTCGTAATTGGGGATTCCGGTCACGACAATTTTATCCGGATCAGCGCCACGGCTTACGATCAGATCCTTATACCCTTCGGACGCCGTACAATAAATATCACAGGCATTTGAAGAACCGTTCAAAGCTGTATTGCCCGAGAACCAGCCCGGCAAATTCAGCTTCCTGACCAGCGATGACCAGGGCGTAAGTTTATCGATCATTCCTTCCTGCACCCAAATCGTTTTGGTATCGCGGAATTTTTTGGCCATGATCATATCCGAACAATACACTACCAGGTCGTATTGGTTTTTTATAGCCTCATAATCGTTCTGAAGGCCGTGTTCCCTTAGATATTTTTCGGATTTTTCTTTAAACTGACCAGCCACAACCGTGCTGTCGACAAGCGATGTTTTTTTGATCAGCGTTTTAAGAAGCTGAGAATCAGTAAATATCTGGCTGAACCAGCAGTCGTATTCAGGTAGTTCTTGTGATATCTGGTGCATTTGCTGGGTCTGGTTGATGGACCCGGTAATAAAAAGTATTTTCTTCTTCATAAATTAGTTAACGGAGTGCCAAGTAACCTGTCAAATCTTTTCTCACCGTTCAGGCGGTAAAATTGCTGATAAAATTTAACATTATTAATCGCAGCTTAACCCGTTTTTATTCGTTTATTAAAATTAAGCAATCTTCAGTAAAATAATCAAGAAGTATGTTAATTTAATATTATCTTAACTTTATGAATACAGAAAATGACGTATGGATAACACAGGAGAAAACTTTGCAGCATAATTACCCTGCATAACTGATGTTATCAAAAACCTCCTTCATCACGGGTTTCGAGATAAATGTCGTAACGAAAGGGTAATGTTTGGAGCGATCGATATCTCTCGGATCAACGGAAGAAGAGACGATGTATATTTTAATATTCTTCTTTAGTTTTTGATAGATATTTTGAAAACGGTTCAGAAAGTCCCATCCGTCAAATCTGGGCATATACAAGTCGACAAAAATGTAATCGGGAAGTGCGCGTGATTCGGCGCTTTTTTCCTCAAGGTAATCAAGCACGACTTCAGGATCGTATGCATAAGTGGCCTCTTTGGAAAGGTCGCTGTATTTAAGGGTCATCTGCACTATTTTATGGAAAACAGGCTCATCATCGATCAATATCAGCTTACTCATGATACTAAGGGTTTGATCAACAGCTAATTAGAATACAAGCGAATATACAATAATTTATATTAACGAAAATGAGATTTATCATTTTCTCGTATTAAATAATTATTAAACTTATTCCGATAATATATTATATATATTAATAATAAATAATATTTCGTACTAAGAATACCCCCGCATTTCTGCCTGCAAGGGTTTTATATAAGCTTCATGTTTTGGGCATCCCAGTGTATGACCTTATTTTCAAAATAACTTTCGTTGCAAGCCAATGCCGGAGCGGCTGCCCTCAAACCAAATTCGGCGTCTTCGACTACGGGTTTACCGGTACGCACCGAGTCGAAGAAATTATCGAAATGATCATAGGATGAATTGTAGCCATCGGGAGATTGATAGGTTATTGTCTCGGATTTTGGCGTTTGCTGGTCGGCCTGCGAATATTTTTTATTGTATTCGTCCACTATGGCTTTTTGCATAGCTTCGGGATAAGTATCGAATGAATCCCAGCCCCCGTAGCCCGGCGCTACCGGCATTTTGCGCTTTTGAATGGTAAAGCCAGTATCGTCCGAAATGTCGATCACCCCTTCTGAGCCCACCATCTTTGTAAAGCCCACTTCACCCTCGCCGCTTATGAAATTAACCTGCAGTGATACCTGGAACGAAGGGTGCTCAGGCGTTTCGGGATAATGGATAACACCGGTCATCACATCAGGAACGTTGCGGCCATCCTTCCAATAAACCAGGTCGGCGATGGAGTATATTTTATCAGGTCCTTTGGAGTCGGTTATAAAATGAATGCCTGACAGCAGGTGAACGAAGAGGTCGCCTGCTACACCGGTACCATATTCCCTGTAATTCCTCCAGCGGAAGAAACGGTTGCTGTCATAGGCATGTTTTACTTTTTCCGTGGCTTCAAACCGGTTCCAGTCGACCGTTTCAGGCGATGCGTCCAGCGGTATCGTATATTGCCATGCACCCAACGCGCTTTGGCGGTTGAACGAAGCCTGTATAGAGTTAAGCTGCCCGATAGCGCCCGCTTTGTATAATTCTTTGGCCTTGGCAAACGCCACACTGCTTACGCGCTGGCTGCCTACCTGGAAAACCGCTTTGGTTTCTTTTTGTACCCTCACCTCTTCCAGGCCCTCGCTGATGTAATGCACCATCGGCTTTTCGCTGTAAACGGCTTTGCCCTTGCGCATGGCATCCATGGCAATGCGGCTGTGCCAGTTATCGCTGGTGG
Source organism: Mucilaginibacter sp. (assembly GCA_035546675.1). GTDB lineage: Bacteria > Bacteroidota > Bacteroidia > Sphingobacteriales > Sphingobacteriaceae > Mucilaginibacter. Next base: position 2,523 of record DASZWG010000086.1, read on the forward strand.
CAATAATAACCGCATCGATGTCCTTGCGGTCCAGTATTTCGCGATGATCGCGCGTAGTAAAAATATCCTTCCCGAAAACTTCTTTAGCCCGCTCGAGCCTCCCTTTGTACAGGTCGCAGCAGCCCACCAGTTCAATGCCATTGCTGTGCAGGGCAGCATGTGTATCGTTAAAACCCATAATTCCCATGCCGACGGTGGCAACGCGGATCTTGTCATTGGGGGTAATCTTTTTTTCGGCACGGAGGATACGTCTTTCGTGTTCCTCCTGTGCTGCCAGCGAAGTAAGCCCGGCTGATGTAAGGATAACGGTACTACCTAATTGCTTTAAGAATTTTCTGCGGTTGGATGACATGACTTTTTACTTATTATCTGATAATTGGTAATAAAGCCACCGGACGATAGCTTTCGAAGGGCAATATAATAAAAGATCGTTTCAGCAAATGCTTTTGATTAAAAATTAAAGCATAGTAAATTGCCGCAGTCATTTAGCCATCATATGAACCGTCGCCATTTTATAGAAATATCTGCTGCTGCGACAGCAACTTTATTATTCAG
>DASZWG010000087.1:0-8602 GCA_035546675.1 Mucilaginibacter sp.
GTATCATCGGGCTGCCTTTTACCGGCTTTACCTTTGTGCCGCTGAGTCTTTTCAACCCGGATAAAATAGCCGACTTTGCGCGTTTCCTGGATGTAAAGCCCGGCGAGAAAATATTCTCGCAGCCGATGGATGAAGATAACCAGGTGATATTTAAAGTTGATGCGGATATCGCATCAGCTATTGACGGGAAATTTATCCTTCGGGATATTGTGTTTTCACCCAAGGGATGGATAACCGCGGCAGCCGATGATAATCCGGCCGATACTGGTCTTTACCTCAATATTACGGGCAACCGGGTCGGGATATTGAATTTCAGGGATGGTAAACTGCGTTTCTTTAATCGTTTTGAATTTGAAACCGCAGACGAACTGGCTTATTACGCCGCTTTCGTTACCGGTGAATTGAAACAACAGCCACAGGACATTACGGTTGTCGTTAGCGGTGACGTGCTTACAGGCGATGAAAATATGAAGCGGTTATCCGAATTTTTCGGCAAAGTTGAACTTAACCAATTGCAGCCTGTCGCCCTGCCCGACCAGGCTCCTCCCCATACCGTATTATCGCTTACTGCTCTCTCGCTATGCGGATCATCGGTGGCAAATTAAGGGGTCTGAGGCTGAACCCGCCCAGGAACCTGCCCGTACGACCGACGACCGACCTCGCCAAGGAGGCACTGTTCAACATCCTGCAAAACCAAATTGAGTTTGAACGCCTGAAAGTGCTCGATCTTTTCAGCGGAACGGGCAATATCTCGCTCGAATTCGCCTCGAGAGAAGCTGCGCCCGTCGTCGCTGTCGACCGGAGTATACAATGTATAAATTACCTCCGGGACACCGCAAAACAGCACCATCTGGACCAGGTCAAAACTTACAAGGCCGATGTATTCAAATTCCTTGAGCTGGAAACAGAACGATACGACCTCATCTTTGCCGATCCGCCTTACGATCTGAACCGTATCCCAGATATACCCAGGATCGCTTTTGAAAAGGGGCTTCTTAATCCCGGCGGGCTGCTCATCGTCGAGCATCAGTCGCTGCAAAACTTAAGTAATCACCCGGCTTTTGTTGAACAGCGCAAGTACGGTCATTCGTCGTTTTCATTTTTTAAACAGACTTAAAGTCATTAAACCCTGATCACTTCAATTCCCTTTTCTCTGAAATACTCCAGTTCAGCAGACCGCGAATTGGTGATGATCGTGCCGATCATTTCCGGCTCACCGAATTTCAGGTAGGTTTCACGCCCGATCTTGCTCTCATCACATAGCAGGTAAGTCCGGTCGCTATGCGAAGCAAAAGCCTGGGTAATATCAGCCTCCAGCTCGCTGTTGGCGAATAAACCGTTGCGGGATATGCCGTCCACGCCCAAAAAAGCTTTTCCGGCATGGTATTTTGCAATATGCCCGTTGGCTATGCGGCCATGTACCGCCTGTCGTTCGGCATTAAATTCACCACCGATGATATTGAGCGAAACCAGGCTGTTTTGCAACTCATAAACCACAGGTATGGAGTTCGTGATCACTTTGATCTTTTTGTTTTTGATGAATTGGCAAAGCCTGAAAACTGTGCTGCCGCAATCCATAAAAATGATATCACCGTCAAGGATCATGCCTGCCGTCGCACGGCATATTTTGTCCTTAGCTTCTACATTTTTGGCAGCCTTGTTCACAAAATCGTGCGGAATTTCAAGCGGATTCACTTTCATCGCACCCCCATGTGTACGATAAAGCAGTCCGTCTGCAGCCAGGCTGTTCAGGTCACGCCGAATGGTAATTTCTGACGTGCCAAGTTCGGCAGCGATCTTTTTGATATCGGCTTCCCCCTCTGCATCCAGCTTTTCGAGTATAATTCGTTTTCTTTTTTGAAAATTCATTTTTTCTCTTTTATATTTGTTCAAATATAATCAAAATCGATCATAAATAATCAAAAATTTGGAGACTATAAATATAACCAAGACTGAGGTGCTTTCAGATAACTGGTATACGCTACGAAAGATAACCTACGAGCATCAGCACCCCGACGGTGCTGTAACCCTACAAAGCCGTGAGGCTTACGACCGCGGTAATGGCGCGACCATCCTGCTGTACAATAAAGCTGCCCAAACTGTGATCCTGACACGACAGTTCCGTATGCCAACCTACCTGAACGGCAACAGAGACGGCTACCTGACCGAGTGTTGCGGCGGTTTGCTGGACAAGGATGATCCGGAGGAATGCATTCGCAGGGAAACCGAAGAAGAGACCGGTTACCGGCTGACACAGGTACGGAAAGTATTCGAAGCCTATATGTCGCCCGGATCAGTAACCGAACTGCTCTACTTCTTTACGGCTGAATACGATAAAAAGATGAAGGTGAGCGAAGGCGGTGGCTTAGACGAAGAAAGTGAACACATCGAAGTAATGGAACTCCCTTTTGAGGAGACCATCAGCATGATCGGCACGGGCGAGATCAAAGACGCCAAAACGATCATGCTGCTGCAATATGCTCTGATCAATAAAATATTATGAACAAACAATCACCTATGATCATCCTTATTGCCGGGCCGTATCGTTCGGGCACGAACGATGATCCAGCATTAATGCAGCAGAACCTCGACCGCCTGAATGCCATAGCGCTTAAACTGTTCAGGGCGGGCCATATACCATTGGTGGGCGAATGGCTGGCCCTGCCGCTGTTAAAAGCGGCCGGATCCGCAGCGCCCGGCGATGAGATTTACCGGGAAATATCATATCCTGTTGCTCACCGGCTGATCACAAAATGTGACGCGGTATTGCGGATCAGCGGTGAATCAAAGGGCGCCGACCAGGATATCGAAGTGGCCCGCAGCCTGGGGATCAAAGTTTATGATGACCTGGAAGAAATATTGCGCAATTAAATTTCATTTTTAACAATCATTGTTACTTTTGATGCAGTAAGCATAGAAACATCATGAAGATAGCCCTCTTCCCGGGTTCATTCGATCCTGTTACGAAAGCGCATGTGGATATCATCAAACGCTCCGTCAGCCTGTTCGACAAGCTGTATATCGGCATCGGTGATAACAGTTCAAAGAAAGGCCTCTTGTCTGTCGAGAAACGTGAAAAGATGCTGCGCGCGGTTTTTGAAAACGATCAGCGGATCCATATTGTCGCTTATGAGGGGCTTACGGTCGAATTTTGCCGGAGCATCGGCGCCGCCTACATGATCAGGGGTATTCGTACCGTATCCGACTTTGAATATGAAAAAGCTATCGCCCAGATGAACCATGCCCTTGCTCCCGAGATCGAAAGCATTTTTATTGTAAGCAAGCCGGGTTATTCGTCTATCAGCTCAACCATCGTGCGCGAGATCATGCGTCACCACGGCGACGTCAGCCAGTTCATCCCTAAAGAGGCGCTACCGTTTCTGTGATAAAGTCCATCTTCAGGATCACATCCATAATGGAAGGGAAAGTATTGCGGATTATGGTACCCGTTTGGGCCCTTTTAAACCAGCGCACCTGGGTAATGCCTTCCTCTTTCTGCGGTTTTAGCCTGCCCGAGCCGGTATAGCTCATGTGGTACCAGTAGGTACGCTTTAACACCACTTCACCTTTAACGGTATAAGTGTGATAGGTTTTACAGATGCGTTTATCGACCATGCTCACTTTAATGCCGCACTCCTCTTCCACTTCACGCTGGGCGCCCCCTCTTTTGGTTTCGCCCTTTTCGAGCTTACCCTTGGGCAGGTCCCATTTGCCGTTACGGAAAATGAACAGATATTGCCCTTTTGAGTTTTCGACCATGCCCCCGGCCGCTTCTATCAGCGTAATGCTTTTTATAATCTTTTTCAGGTAATCTTTCGCATTCTCGCACAGCACAAAAAAAAGCCTTGGGCCGGGCTTGCCGTTAAACTCGTTGTAAAATGTTTTCAGGTCAAAAGTTTGTGCGTCAATACGTTGGTACCGTTCCGTTCGCCGCGGTACGGTTTGCGTTACCAGGATGACTTTTTCGTTCACATAAATTCTGTACTTTTGAGCCATGTTCAATAAAAGTGAGATAGAGCTACAGGTAGCCGAGTTCCTGCTGCAAATTAAAGCAATTAAATTGCAACCTGACAAGCCTTTTACCTGGGCATCGGGATGGAAATCACCTATTTATTGCGATAACCGTGTTACCCTGTCTCATCCCACTATTCGCACCTATATCCGCCAGAAACTGGCACAACTGGTACAGGAAGAATTTGGCGCAGCGGGCTGTATTGCGGGCGTGGCCACAGCAGGCATCCCGCAGGGAGTGCTGGTAGCTCAGGACCTGGGACTTCCCTTTATTTACGTACGCTCCAAACCCAAGGACCACGGTACCGGCAGCCTGATCGAGGGCGAAGTGGTACCCGGCAAAAGAGTTGTAGTAGTGGAAGACCTGATATCAACCGGCAAAAGCAGCCTGCAGGCTGTCGAGGCGCTTCGCAGCGCCGGGTATGATGTAGCCGGACTGGTTGCGATATTCAGTTACGGGTTCGATATTGCCGACGAGAATTTCAAAAAGGCTAAATGCAAGTTCTTCACACTTTCCAATTACAATGCCTTAGTGAAGTATGCCGAGCAGCATCAATACATTTCGTCAGACAATGCCGACCTGCTGAAGCAATGGCGTAAATCGCCGGAGACCTGGGGACAATAGCCGCCTATCGCTCAGTTTTGATGCTTAAATGAAGTATCACCGCGGCAATATTGATGATAAATAAGCCTGTTATCAGTAAGATCATAATGTTTAAAACTGGTTCTGAATGCCTTATGAAGCAAATAGCATTCCATTGCTAAATGCGCCGCTATTGGCGTATGATTAATATTCTTCAACCATAATATTAAGGCAAATCGGGCAACACTTTCCACAAAGATTGAGAACGCTGGTACCCCTGCCCTGTAAAAAGTTCTTAAATAAGCGTACCTTTGCCGCAAAATTGGGAGGCATAATATGATCACGGTATCCAATCTTTCATTACGTTACGGCAAACGTACCTTGTTTGAAGAGGTTAACCTCAAATTCACACAGGGGAACTGCTATGGTATTATCGGCGCCAACGGTTCCGGGAAATCTACTTTCCTGAAAATACTGGCGGGCGAGATCGACCCCACAACGGGTTCGGTAAGCTTTACTCCGGGCGAGCGTATGGCCGTACTAAAACAAAATCACTATGAGTTTGACGAATTCCCGGTGATCGAGACCGTAATGATGGGACATAAGGAGCTATACTCCGTGATGAAGGAAAAGGACGCCATTTATATGAAGGAAGACTTTACCGATGCCGACGGACATCGCGCCGGTGAACTCGAGAACCTGTTTGCTGAAATGGACGGGTGGAACGCCGAAAGCAATGCAGCAACCCTGCTCAGCAACCTCGGCATTAAAGAAGATCTGCATTACAAACTGCTGAACGAATTGGACGGCAATCAGAAAGTGCGCGTACTGCTGGCCCAGGCCCTGTTCGGCAGCCCGGATATCCTGCTGCTCGACGAGCCTACCAACGACCTGGATATTCATACCATTAGCTGGCTGGAAGATTTCCTGGCGGGCTATGAGGCGATCGTGCTGGTCGTTTCACACGACAGGCACTTCCTGGATACGGTTTGTACCCATGTGGTGGATATCGATTTTGGCAAAATGACGATCTATACCGGCAACTATTCGTTCTGGTATGAATCAAGCCAGTTGGCACTCAAACAGCGTGCTGACCAGAACAAGAAGATGGAAGACAAGGTAAAGGAGTTGCAGGAGTTTATCCGTCGTTTCAGCGCCAATGCATCTAAATCCAAACAGGCTACCAGCCGCAAAAAAGCACTGGATAAGATCAACCTGGAAGAGATCAAACCCTCAAACCGTAAATACCCGGCCATCATGTTCAACAACCAGGCTCGCGAGGCCGGCGACCAGATATTGCAGATCGAAAAGCTGGAAAAGAAACTGGGCGGCGAACTGCTGTTCAGCGATATCAGCCTGATGGTGAACAAGGGCGACAAGATCGCCGTACTGTCGCAAAACAGTGTCGCCACAACCGCATTTTACAATATCCTGATGGGCCGTGATAAAGATTATAAGGGCAGCTTCAAATGGGGCGTCACCATCAATCCGGCAGATATGCCCATCGAGAATGCAACCTATTTTGAAGGTTCGGACGAAAACCTGATCGACTGGCTGCGCGAATTTTCGCCTGGCGAAAAGGACGATCAGTTTATCCGCGGGTTCCTGGGCCGGATGCTTTTTTCGGGCGAGGAAGTTATGAAAAAAGCCACCGTACTGTCGGGCGGCGAAAAAATGCGCTGCATGTTTAGCCGTATGATGCTGCAACAACCGAATATGCTGCTGTTCGACGAGCCGACCAACCACCTCGACCTGGAATCGATCACCGCGCTGAACAATGGCATGAACGATTTCAGGGGAACGATCCTGTTTACCTCGCGCGACCATGAGCTGACCGAAACTGTGGCCAACCGCGTGATCGAACTGACGCCCGGCGGTATGATCGATAAGCTGATGAGCTATGACGAATATATCAACAGCGATGCGGTGCAAAAACAGCGGGAGGAGATGTACGCGCTGGTTTAAGGTGAAAGGCAAATTCCGGAAAGTGAAATTCGAAATTGAAAATCCGAAATCCGAAATCAAAAAAAATTCGTTTATTTGCAACCCCAAACGATTGACTCCGTAGCTCAGTTGGTAGAGCAAATGACTCTTAATCATTGGGTCGAGAGTTCGAGCCTCTCCGGGGTCACAAAATTTCGAGAACCGCTTCTGTTGCAAATGGAGGCGGTTTTTGTTTTCAGCGGGTTTTAAAACTAAGTTTAGAAGGATAAATTCGGAATTTATTCATCTTCTTATTTGAACAATAAACCTGGAGGTATCCATACCACTTCCGGATAACTTTGCGACGATGATATTGCCGGGCTGTCAGATAGCCCTATTTTACCTTTTCGATATTCACCGCATTCAGCCCTTTCGGCCCTTTTTCCACTGCAAATCTAACCTTGTCATTCTCCTGTGCCTGGAAGGTCAGGTTATTGACGTGGAAAAAAACATTTTCGCGGGTATTTTCCTCTCGGATGAAGCCGTAGCCTTTTGAGGTATTGAAAAAGCTGATGACACCGTTTTTTTGCAGATCTTCCTGCTCTTCAGTTTGTTTGGGAACGGAGACCTGGATATTTTCTGCACGCACAGGCTTTTGCTTTAGCGTTACCGGGGGTGTAGAAGTAATATTGCCGTTTTCGTCAACGTAGGCCATCATATCTTCGAGGCCTTTGCCTTTGCTTGAGGTGGCTTTTCGCTGTTCGGCTTTTTCTTTTTTCTCCTGTTGTTTCTTCAGGCGTTTTTTCTCTTTTTCTTTTTTGTTAAACGTTTCGCTGGATTTCCCCATATTTTAATTCTCTTTTAATGATGGTAATAAAAATAAAACACCCGCCGGCTTAGGCAGGTGTTAGTCGTAAATTTTATAGTGATAATTAAATTACTTTTACATTTACAGCGTTGGGGCCCTTTTTGCCGTTCTCCACTTCAAAACGCACTTTGTCGTTTTCGCGGATCTGATCGATCAGGCCGGTTGAGTGCACAAAAACGTCTGTTCCTGTATCACTTTGTGAAATAAATCCGAAACCTTTCTGGTTATTGAAAAATTTCACTGTTCCTTCTTTTTGCATTGTCTTATTTTTAAATGAGTTGCAAGATAAGGTTTAATATTGGTATGTTTTTACTTTTTGCTCAAATACTTAAAGTATTATTTAAGCAGGCTAACAAAAGGTAAAAAATCTGACTTTATTACAAACCTTTTTGTACATTGCCTGAAATACCTTTAGCCAATTACAACTTAGATTTTACCCTCAACTGATTCAGGTGATCTTTAAGCTAATTAAGTATTAATCCCGGATCAGCCAAGACAAAATGAGCAATCAACAAACCCTTACGGGCAGTGCAGACGTGCAACAAAATCTCCTGAGAAATCAGGTCAGCCTTTTTTTAGTTGATCCCAAAAACGAGGCCAGTGAGAACAGGTTTAAGGTTATCGAATCCTTAGCCCAGCAATTCGCTACCGGGGATAAAAATAATTCGCGTGAAAAGAGTGTATCATTCACCGGCTTGTCCGCCATTTCAAACCTGCAACTAATCCATTGAATTTCTTAACCCCTGATTAATACTATGGCTTTTTTAGATCATGTTCTTCAGCCGCCGTCCTATGGCTGGCTAAATGAACAGGGAAAATTGGTGCAACCTTCTAAACGCGATATTTTGCACGAGTTTTTCAGCAGATTAAATGTATTTCGCGACCGTAAAAACTGGCTGCCGTTTTTGAGCTGGCTTAAGGTGCTTTGCCTTGCACCGTTTTTCATCCTTTTCTTCGTTAAGTTTTTCAGCCTGTGGACGGCTATCGCCGTTTTTTTGTATGGTATGGTCATCATGGGGACACACGGAACCATCTGGCATCATCGTTACTGTACGCACAGCGCTTTCCGGTTCAGAAATCGTTTCTGGCAGTTTTTCACACGGCAGCTTACGCTCAGTATTATCCCGGAGGAGATTTATGTCATATCCCATCATGTGCATCATGCCAAATCAGATCAGCCCGGCGATCCGTACAATGCGCAGGCCGGTTTCTGGTAT